>NZ_CP138988.1:1972500-2122500 GCF_044594215.1 Olleya sp. R77988
TTTAAAAGGAAAAATTAATATTACTAAAGACAGAGTAGTTAGTACAGGAGAAACGTACTATTTAAATCTAAAGTCTTATGATGCAGTTGTCAATATTTATAGAAATAAACTATCTGTTAATAATCCAAGAGGTTCTGCTATACTATTATTAAGTATGGTTGATAATAACACTAAAAAAATTGAAGATTATTTAAATAAAACGGTTGAAGTTTTATCTAAAGAACAATTAGACAGAAAAAATCAGTTTGTAACTAATACCATAAATTTTATTGATAGTCAATTAAGCCGAGTAAAAGATTCCTTAACAGGAAATGCAAATGCTTTAAATGATTACCGTTCTAAAAATGGGATTTATAATCTGGATCAAGAAAGTGAATTAGTTTCAAAAAAACTAACAGATTTAGAGTTTCAGCGTGATGAAGTAAGTAGAAAAAAAGCTTATTATACAAGCTTGAAAAATTATTTACAAACCAGTCAAACGTTTACAGATCTACCAGCACCTTCAGTTGCAGGAATAGATGATGTTAATATATTAAGTAATATCTCCAAGATTAATGCTTTATCTGTGCAAAAGGCTAAATACGAAGCAACCGTAAAACCTGGAGCCTCTATTTTTGACGATATAAATAGTCAGATAGAAAGTATAAAATTAGTGTTGTTAGAAAATATTAGTTCTGCATCTGGTGGCCTTAATAGAGAGCTTAGTTTAATTAACGGAAAAATTGGAAGTGCAAGAGGACAGTTTAAAAAAATGCCAAAAGACCAACAAAACCTTTTGGATATCCAACGTCAATACTTATTAAACGAAAAAACATATAATCTGTTTTTAGCAAAACGTGGAGAAGCAGATATTATAAAAGCAGCAACAGTATCAGATATTTTACTAATTGATTCTGCAAAAAATACTGGAGCCATACCAATAGATCTAAAACTAAGCTCAAGGTATATGTTTGCAATTTTTGGAGGAATTTTACCACCTTTATTATTAGCTTTTTTAGTACTATTTTTTGACACAAAAATACATACACCCCAAGATCTAGAAAATTTAAGTAAAATCCCACTATTAGGTGTTGTTGGTAAAAACACATTAGATAATAATTTAGCGGTTCACAGAAAACCTAAATCTGCTGTTGCAGAAGCATTTAGGGCTATTAGGTCTAGTTTGCAATATATGTATAAGCAACATGACATAGAAAGCACTAAAACAGTGATGTTGACCTCTTCTGTTAGTGGAGAAGGTAAAACCTTTTGTTCTATTAATATTGCAACAGTATTTGCATTAAGTGGTAAAAAAACAATATTGGTTGGTTTGGATTTACGTAAACCTAAAATATTTGGAGATTTTGATATCCAGAATGATATTGGAGCAGTTAATTATTTAATTGGTCAAAAAAGTTTAGATCAAGTAATTCAACATACCAAAGTAGATAATTTAGATGTTATTACTTCTGGGCCAATTCCTCCAAATCCTTCAGAGCTATTAATTAGCAAAAAAATGGACGAATTAATGGAGCAGCTAAAAGAACAGTATGATTATATTGTAATGGATACACCTCCTGTTGGTTTAGTTGCAGATGCTATTGAGTTAATAGAGTATGCAGATGCAACACTATATGTTGTTAGACAGGATTACTCTAAAAAAGAGATGCTTGGTCTTATTAATGATAAATTTAAAAGAGGCGAAATACATAATTTAAGCTTCCTATATAATGGGTATGACCAAAAAGGAAAATATGGCTATGGTTACGGTTATGGTTATGGTTACGGTTATGGTAATTATGCTAATGGTTATCATGAAGATGAAGTCAAAAAGAAGTCTATTTTTAGACGTTTTTTAAATAGAATAAATCCATTAAATTAGTAATATTCCATAATGAGTTTGACAACAGAAAATTCTAAAAAAGACTGGTTATACACTATTTCTCCAAAAAAAAAGATGGTAAATCTTAACTTTAAAGAGATTTGGCAATATCGTGATTTACTGTTTTTATTTGTAAAGCGTGATATTATTACACAATATAAGCAGACTATACTAGGACCTTTATGGTATTTTATTCAACCCTTATTTACGTCTATTATTTTTACGCTTATTTTTAATAATTTGGCTGCCATACCTACAGGTAATGGTATTCCTGCCTTTTTATTTAATTTAGCAGGAATAACCTCTTGGAATTATTTTAGTAGCTGCATTTCTGGTACTAGTGACACTTTTAAAGCCAATCAAGGAATATTTGGAAAAGTTTATTTTCCTAGAGTTATAACACCTTTATCTGTTGTATTTTCTAACCTTATTAAGTTTGGTATCCAGCTATTAGTATTTATTAGTTTCTATATTTATTTTGTGTTTTTTACGGATAAGGCATTTAATGCAATACCACAAATAACCATTGTATTATTGCCAGTACTTATTTTGTTAATGGGTTTGTTGGGTTTAGGCTTAGGGATGATAATTTCTTCAATGACTACTAAATACCGTGATTTAACGTTTTTAGTTGGCTTTGGTGTGCAGTTGTTAATGTATGGATCTGCTGTTATGTATCCTTTATCTTATTTTAAAGAAAAAGTCCCAGAATATGCTTGGCTAGTTGAGTATAACCCAATGACCACAATTATAGAATTATTTAGAAATATGACGTTAGGAGTTGGAGAATTTTCAATAAGTAATTTTGCATATGCAGGCTTAATAAGTATCCTAATTTTTTTAATTGGATTAGTAGTATTTAATAAAACAGAAAAGTCTTTTATAGATACGGTTTAATATGGCAGATAAAAACATCATCTTAAAAGCAGAAAACATATCCAAACAATACCGTTTAGGGTTGGTTGGTACAGGAACTATAAGTCACGATTTAAATAGATGGTGGCATAAAATACGTGGTAAAGAAGATCCGTATTTAAGAGTTGGAGAGTCTAATGATCGTAGTACCAAAGGAAACTCTCAATACGTTTGGGCATTACAAGATATTAGTTTTGAAGTCGAAAAAGGCGAGGTTTTAGGGATTATAGGAAAAAATGGAGCTGGAAAATCTACATTATTAAAAATATTATCAAAAGTAACTGGTCCAACAACTGGAGAAATTAAAACTAGAGGTCGTATAGCGTCTTTATTAGAAGTTGGGACAGGATTTCATGGAGAGATGACAGGTAGAGAAAATGTCTACCTTAATGGAGCAATCCTTGGGATGACAAAAAAAGAAATCTCGTCTAAAATAGAGGAAATTATTGATTTTTCAGGATGTCAACGCTATATAGATACACCTGTAAAACGTTATAGTTCTGGTATGACAGTACGTTTAGCATTTGCTGTAGCAGCCTTTTTAGAGCCAGAAATTTTAGTGATAGATGAGGTACTTGCTGTTGGTGATGCAGAATTCCAAAAAAAGGCAATTGGTAAAATGCAAGATATTTCTAGAGGAGAAGGACGTACAGTGTTGTTTGTAAGTCATAATATGGCTGCTGTAAAAAACTTGTGTACTAGATGTATTGTTTTGGAGCATGGAAGTGTAGCTTTTAGTGGAACAACAGAAGATTCTATCCAGTTTTATTTAAAAGGAGCAAAGAACAGCCTAAACCAGATAGATTTTTCAACAAGAAAAGGCTCCGGAATTGTTAAGTTAAATTCTGTTGATGTTTATGGAGAAACTATTAGTGTTTTACCACAAACAGGAAAACCTTTTACGTTAAAGTTTAATGTTGAAAATCTAGAAAAAAAATTAAACTCATCTGTTAGATTTGATTTTAGAATTGATGATCCAATGGGTCAACATCTAGTTTGGATGAGTAGTGATTTATTGAAGGTTGAAGGTAATAAAGAGTTTACATCAATACTATTTAATTGCAATAAATTAGGTATGAATGAAGGGCAATATTATATCACTATTTTAATTAGGGTAGATGGTCTAATTTCTGATTGGATCCAAAATGCCTTAACTTTTGAAGTTACTGAAGGCGATTATTTTAATACAGGAAAAAAAGTACCAATAGAACAAAGCAAAATGATACTTGACTTTGATGTAAATTATATTTAACTAAATTATTAAAAGGCCTATAAACAAAAGGTAAAGTGTATTAAGTTATTAAAAAATAATGCAAGATAAATTAGTTTCCATAATTATTCCAACCTATAACAAGGCTCAGTTAGTTGTTAAAACTCTGCAAAGTATAAGCGAGCAAACTTACCAGAATTGGGAATGTATTATTGTTGATGATGGGTCAGATGAAAAGGATTTTTTATTAATCAAAAACTATACAGATTTAGATTCAAAATTTCAATTACATAAAAGACCATTAGATAAACCTAAAGGTGCAAATACTTGTCGTAATTATGGAATCTCTTTAAGTAAAGGAACTTATTTTCAATTTTTTGATAGTGATGACTTAATGTTGCCTTTTTGCCTTGAAGGTAGAATAGACCAAATGATAAAAAACGATTATGATTTTGTAGTCTTTTCTATGGGAATAATTAAGGATGATGGTTATGTAAAAGACTCAAAAGATGTTATAGTGCAAAATTGGCAAGAAGCATTACATGCTTTTATTAGTGATCAACGTCTACCTTGGAATTTGCAACGTACACTTTATAAGTCAGAATTAATTAAACATAAAATTAATTTTAATGAAAAACTTTTGCGTTTTCAAGACGTAGAATTTCATATTAAGTTACTAAGTAAGTACAAGCCTAAATTTAAAATCGTTTCAATAATAGATTGCAGTTATAGAAAAGCAAGTGCTAGTAATCCTAGAAGTAATCAGTTTCATCAAAATGTTTTTATTTCTATTCCAGAGTTTTTTAATTCAATATCTAAATATATACCTAAGGATGTATTAAACACAAATATTAGTAATTTGCAACATTGGTTATATATAATTGTTAGCCTATATACAACTAAAGCAATTCCAAATAAGATGTTACAAAATGTAATTGCCTCTGCTAAGAAAAATATAAAACTTACATTTAAGCAATCATTAATGCTAAAATTATTGTTTTTTGGTAAGAAGTATTTCGTTAACGTAAAAGGAGAAACATATTTTTTTGATTTATTAAAAAAAGTATACAAGAGATAATCATGATGAAAAAAATAAAAAAAATAATTAAAGAACAGATAAAACTTCAGCAGTCTTCCCATTTTTTAATAACAAAGTCTCATTTGCAGTCAAAGGAACTAGAATGGGCACATATCTATCATGACAGTATTAGAGGTAAAAAAGCGTTAGAAAACTTACCACTTAATATTGGTCGATGGGCAGGGAACTACGCTTTCTTTTATTTGTTAAATCGAATTTTAACCGATTTTAAACCTAAAAGTATCATTGAATTTGGTTTAGGAGAATCTACAAAGTTTATTTCAACATTTTTAGATAATTCTTTAAATGAATCTAAGTTATTAACTATAGAGCATGACGAAAATTGGAAATCACTTTTTTTAGATAATTTTAAGTTATCAAATAGAGCAGAAATAAAAACATTAGACTTAGTAGAAAATAAAATTAATGGTTTTGATAGTAATGGATACAAAAAAATAAAGGAAAATATTAAGGAAATATTTGATTTATATATAATAGATGGTCCATTTGGTTCAAAAAACTATTCTCGCTATGATATAGTTTCTCTAGCTGAAAATTTATCAAAAAATGATGACTTTATTATTATAATGGATGATTATAATAGAATTGGAGAAAAACAAACAACAAAAGAGCTGCTTAAATTTTTAAAGCATAAACAAATAGATGTTTTCACAGAAGAGTATGTTGGTAACAAAAGTGTATTTGTTATTGCAACAGAAAAATATAAATATGTAACCTCTTTTTAAAGTAAAAGTGTTTTTATAAAAATTATAAATAATATGTTAGAGAGCAAAGTAAAATCGATATAATGATTTTAAATCTATGCTAAACTTTACTGGTTACATTATGCTTACAGTTAAGAAAATAATAAAAAAAATACTAGGTAAACAGGATAATCTGGTTAGAGTATATTCTCATCCTCGTTCAGGAACTCATTTTTTGGAGGCGTTTTTGGCTAAAAATATTTATAAAAAAAAGAACCTAAATATTTCTGATGTGGTTTGGGGACATTGGTCTAATAGAAAAACCAATAAAGAAGGAAATCCCTTTGGAAAACTCTTCGGAAATCATTTCTTTCCAGAAAGAAACATTAACAACAAGCCAAAAATATATATAATAAGAGATGGAAGAGCTGTAGCTTACTCCATTTGGAAAACCAATAATTTTATTCATAAAGATTTAGAAGGTATCTCCTTTAAGGAGTTTTTAAGAGCAAAAATTGATTGGTCTGGTACGCCAGCAACAAAATCTCAACCTAAATATAATATCATTGAGCATTGGTATTTACATGTAAAAAGCTGGTCAGATTTTGCAGAAAAAAATAATAACATATTATTAATTCGTTATGAAGACCTTGTAAGCCAGCCTTACCAACAATATATTAAAATACACAATAAGTTTTTTAGCAAAACTAAAAAGACATCAGAAAAAAACCTAGATGCTATTACAAAGCCAGTAGGCCTATTACCAAACAAAGCCACAAAAGATTCTTGGAAAGAAGCTTTTGATAATGAGGATTTAGAGTACTATTTCAGTATTGTAACTAAAGGGATTTAAAAAAATGATAATCAATGAAAAAGACAATTAAAAGTTTTAAGAAGAAAATAAAATCGATATTGAAGCTAGATGTCAAGGAGAAAAGGCATGAACTTGTTGGTTCTTCAAGCAACTGGAAAGTAAAGCAACGTTTTCAAATTGATTTTTTAAGAAAGAATGGTTTAAATCCAGGAGATTTATTTCTGGATATAGGTTGTGGGACTTTACGAGGAGGAATGCCTATAATCAAGTTTTTGAATAATGCTAAATATCATGGAATCGATATTAGGGAAAATGTAATACTTGAAGCTAAGAACGAAATAAAAGAAGAAAGACTGATTAAAAAAGAGCCAACAGTTTTAAGTTTTTCTGATTTTGATACTCTTAAATTTGATAAAAATTTCGATAAAATTTTGGCGTTTTCAGTTTTGATTCACCTTGAAGACGCTATCCTTGATAAATGTTTAAAATTCGTTAGTCAACATTTGTCTGATGATGGAGTTTTTTTTGCAAATGTAAATTACGGAAATAATTCTGATGGTAAATGGCTTGAGTTTCCTGTACTTTTTAGAAGTTTTGATTTTTACACGGAAAAAGCAAAAAAATACAGTATGACAGTTGAAGAAGTTGGGCAGCTTAAAGATTTTGGACACATAACAGAAGATAAATTATCTGACGAACAGATGATTTTGGCTTTTAAATTAAGATAGAGTTTAGTATGAAAAAAGTTTGTTTTATTGTTGGTCAGTTTCCTGTAGTATCGCAAACTTTTGTTGTTAATCAAGTTGTGTCAGCAATTAACAATGGTTTAGATGTAGCAATTTATACATATAGTAAGCAATCCTGTCAAGATGCATCACAAGCTAATTTATTAACGCAATACAAACTTTTGGATTTAACAAATCAAATAGATTTTAAAATTCCTAAAAGTAAAATTCAGAGATTGCTACAAGGATTTCAATTAAGTTTTAAGTATTTTAAATACCTTAAAAAAGCTGGTCTTAAAAATGGTGTTAGACTATTCTTAACCCTACCTTTTAAAATCAAATATTTTTTGACTATAAAAAATATTGATGTGTTTCATGTCCATTTTGGGCATTATGGTTTAGATGTCGCTTTAATGAAAAAAATAGGTGTTATTAACGCTAAACTTATTGTTACATTTCATGGTTATGATGCTAATTTAAAAAACTCAAAAGAACAAAATAATTTGAGTAAGCAATATCAAGACTTGTTTTTGCAATCAGAAAAAATTACTGTGAACACTTCATATTTAAAGAATATTTTACTTCAGTTAAAATGTAATAACGATAAAATTGAAGTTATACCTATGGGTATTAATACTAGTTTGTTTAAAAATAATGTTGTTAGAAAAATTGATAAAAACAATATAATAAATTTACTTTCAATAGGTAGATTAATAGAATTAAAAGGACACCATTATGCTATTCATGCTGTTAAAGAATTGATAAATAATGGATTTAATATTAACTATAAAATTATAGGTGTAGGAAATCAAAAAAATGAACTATTAAAATTAATTAAGGAGTTGAATATAACTAAAAATGTAGTTTTGGTTGGTAAAAAATCTCAAGAAGAAATTAAAGAATATTTTAAAAAAGCGCACCTGTTTTTAATGTCGTCAGTAAAAGATTCTGATAATCGATGCGAAACTCAAGGTATTGTAACAGTTGAAGCACAAGCTTCTGGTTTACCAGTTGTTGCTTTTGATTCTGGTGGAGTTAAATATACTTTTGTAAACAATGAAACTGGATTATTGGTAAAAGAAAAAGATACTAATGCTTATGCAAATGCTATTGTTAAATTAATAGAAGATGATATATTGTATAGCAAATTAAGTAATGCTGCACCAGAATTTGTAAATAAAAATTTTAATATTGATAAAACATCAGAAAAATTTATAGCCTTATATAATCAAAATTGAATAGTTTAATCTCCATAATTATCCCAGTTTTTAATCGAGAGTCTATTATAAAAATGACCCTAGATTCTATTGTAGCACAAAGCTATACTAATTGGGAATGCCTTATTATTGACGATGGAAGTACAGATCAAACAGAATTAACAATTGATGAATACTCCAAAAAAGACAGCCGATTTAAGTTTGTAAAACGACCAATTAATTTAATAAAAGGAGCAAATAGTTGTCGTAATTATGGGTATACTTTAGCTAAAGGACGATATATTAATTGGTTTGATAGTGATGATATTATGAAACCTACTTTTTTAGAAAAAAAAGTAGCAGCATTTAAAGATAATACAGATGCAGTTATCCATCGTAATAACTATGCAAATTATCAATTAACCCAGTTTAGAGATAGTAAGTTTAATTATCAAAATGATAAAAACTTATTCTATAATTACGCAATGGAAACTATAGAGATACAAACTTGTGGTTTTATGTGGAAAAAATCTTTTCTTGAAGGAAAACCACTTTTTGACACCTCAATAATGCGTTATCAAGATAACGAGTTTCATATACGTATGTTAGCCATCAAAACACTAAAAGTTGAAATTTTAGATACTGTTTTAGCAACTATTAGAAGTGGAGATGGACATGATAGCCAAATTAGCGCAAAAGCTAATTTGACTAAACAAAAATTGTATGATGTGTTTTATTATCGCTATCAATGTTTGCAATTGGCTAAGTATGGTTGTATTGATGTAGATGCAAATTTCAATAAAACAATTGCTAAAAAAACATTATGGGCATTTTACGCAGGTTTGCGTTTTGAAACTAGTTTTATAAAAAGAGTTAAAGACTTTTTTAAGTACCATTCTAAAATCCAATTTGTTTATTCTAATCCACAATTAGGTTATATAGACGCTTGGAAATCCTTATTTTACATTTATAAAACTATAGTATTTAGATAATGATATCCATTATAATCCCAATATACAATCGAGCACATTTAATTGAAGAAACCCTTCAGTCTATCACTGCGCAAACCAATACCAATTGGGAGTGTATTATTGTGGATGATGGTAGTACAGATAATACTGTTAAGGTTACTAAATCATTAATAAAAACTGATGATCGTTATCAGTTATTTATACGACCTTCAAATTTAAAAAAAGGACCAAGTAGTTGTCGTAATTATGCTATTACAAAAATAAAAGGTGATTATATTCAGTTTTTTGATAGTGACGATGTAATGCATCCAGAACATCTACAACAAAAAAGAGAAGCAATAAAAGATAATGATTTTGTAATCTGTCAATTACAAGACTTTAAAGGAGATTTTGATGATAGTTTGTTTAATACTGTTAAGCAATCAAAAATAAAGCAAACTAGTAATTTGTTTGAAGATTTTGCTTCAGGTATTTTTCCAATGATGATGGTTGCTCCACTTTGGAAAGCTACTAGTCTAAAGCCTTATTTGCCAATAAAAGAAGATTTACATATTTTAGAAGATCATGAGTTGTATGCACGTGTACTTTTTAAAAATAAAACTTGTGCTATTATTAATAAACCACTAATTTTTTATCGTATTGGAGCAAGCTCTTCTACCAATAGTTTTTATAAAAATGTAGACTATGGTTTAGCATCTTATTTTGAGGCTAAAAAAACAGTATTGCGCTTATCAAGTTCTGATAATATAAAATTAGCTATTCTAAAAATGACGTTAGGCTTTTTTAGAAAATCAATTGCAGAACGCAATTTTAAAGCAGCACAAGACTGCTTAGATTTTATTAAAACAGAAAAATTACCTTATAATACAACGTTAAAACAAAAAATGTCTCGCATTCGTTTTTTCTATACTATTTTTAAAGTCTTAAAAAAAGGAGACACAAAATTTAAACCCTTATTTAAACTATAATGAAGATTTTAATGGTCGCCATACCAAACCACCATTTTTTTCAATGGGTTAATCAGTTGAAAGAAACTGGACATGATGTTTATTGGTTTGACGTGACTGATGGTGGATCAAAATCTCCAAAAATAAAATGGGTAACACAAATAAAAGGGTGGAAGTTAAAGTGGGATTTTCCACTTAGAAGCACCATTAAAAAGAAGTTTCCTAAACTATATAAGTCTATTCAAAAAGTTAATGAAAAAGACGTATCTATTGCTTTTAAAAAAGCATTAGATAGTATTCAACCAGATATTGTGCATTGTTTTGAGATGCAATTATCTGGATTACCTATTTTGCCAATAATGGAACAAAACACTATTCCTTTAATCTATTCATCTTGGGGAAGTGATGTGTTTTATTTTAAGCAATTAGGTGTCTCAACAGAGCAATTACAAAACTTCTATAAACGCGCAAACTATTTAATTACAGATTGTAAACGCGATTATCAATTAGCTACTAAAAATGGATTTAAAAATCAATTTTCAGGTGTGTTTCCTGGTAATGGAGGATTAACAATAGATAATTCTAAAATTAAAACAGTAGCTAACAGAACTATAATTTTAATAAAAGGATATGAGGATGGAGTAGGGAAAGCTTCAAAAGTATTAGAGGCTTTAACGTTAGTTTCTGCAAAGAGTTTAAAAGATAAAAAAATTGTAGTCTATAGTGCAGATAAAGCAATTATACAACAGGTTAAACAATCTAAAGTGTTATCCAATTTGCAAATAACAGTGCATCCTAGACAACAATTTATTCAAAATAAAGATTTATTAACTTTAATGGGTAAAAGTTGTATTCATATAGCCAATAGTATTTCAGATGGAATGCCAAATGCGTTGTTAGAAGCCATGTCGATGGGTAGTTTTCCTATTCAATCAAATCCAGGACAAGTTACAGAAGAAGTTATTGGACATAATAAAAACGGATTTTTAATTAGTAACCCTTTAGACCAAAAAGAAATAGCTTTGCATATAACAAATGCTTTACAAAATGAAAGTTTAAGACAACAAGCACAAGATTTTAATGTCAATTTTATGAAAGAACATTATAATCGTACTACCTTGCAAACTAAAATAGAAGCATTATATAAAACTATTTATACCAAAAATTTATAGATGAAAATTTCATTTTTAATAGTAACAAAAAACAGACCTGAAGATTTGGTTTTAACTTTTAAGAAGTTAAAGGCTATTGTAGATTTGTCTATTCATGAAGTTTTAGTCTTTGTTGATGGTTGTTCCAAAACCGAAACCATTGTAAAAGATTATGATTGGGTAAAATGGACAGTGTCAAAAAAAAGTGTTAGCGCATCTCCTGCAAGGCATGCACTATATAAAAAAGCAAAAGGTGATATTTTTATTGGATTGGACGATGATGCGCATCCTATAAGTCCAAATTTTATTAAAAGTGTAGAAGATATTTTTAGTACAGATCCTAAATTAGGCATTATTGCTTTTCAGGAAGTAAGAGGCTTGTTTCCATCAGATCAAGACGCTTTAAAATACTCTAAACAATTAGATAAACACTACACAAGTGAGTTTGTTGGTTGTGGATTTGCTGTTAAAAAAAATGTGTATGATGCAACTAATGGTTTTCCGGTTTGGATGGATATTTATGGAGAAGAGTCTGCAGTATCGTTAGAAGTATTAGATTTAAAATATTCTATTTTATACCAACCAGATATTAAAGTCAATCATCGTATTGATGTAGAAAAAAGAAAACAACAAGGTCGTAATTATTATAGATTTGAAAGACAATTAAAAAATACCATTCGTTATTATTTGGTATATTATCCTAAACCTTTAAAAAAAATAGCCAAAACATTATGGCATAATTTTAATAAGTATGCTTTAACAGATTGGACGTATTTTAAATCTTTTATATTGGTGTTTTTTTCGACCCTATTTAAATTACCACAAATATTAAAACACAGACAACCTGTAAGTCAAAAAACAATTACTAAAAAACTAAACTTAAAATCCTTAAATTTTTCTACTTAAATGCTATTTAACTCTCTAGATTTTGCTGTTTTTTTACCAATAGTATTCATACTATATTGGTTTGTAACTAATAAGGATTTGAAGCTTCAAAATGCTTTGCTAGTAATAGCAAGTTATGTGTTTTATGGTTGGTGGGATTGGCGTTTTTTAACTTTAATTGTATTTAGTTCTATTGTAGATTATACCATTGGTATACTACTTAAAAAAGAAGAACAGCAATCTAAACGTAAGCTATTATTATGGTTAAGTATTATAGTTAACCTTGGGTTTTTAGGATTTTTTAAATACTATAACTTCTTTGTAGATAATTTTGTCGAAGCATTTTCATTTTTTGGAAGTAAAATACAACCCAATACTCTAGATATTATTTTACCAGTTGGGATTAGTTTTTATACGTTCCAAACCCTAAGTTATACAATAGACGTTTATAAGCGTAAGTTAGAGCCAACAGAAGATATTGTGTCGTTTTTAGCATTTGTAAGTTTCTTTCCTCAACTAGTAGCAGGACCTATAGAGCGTGCCACAAATTTGTTGCCTCAGTTTTATAAAAACAGACAATTTCATTACAGTAAAGCTGTAGATGGATGTAGACAAATACTTTGGGGATTTTTCAAAAAAGTAGTCATTGCAGATAATTGTGCAGACTATGCTAATCAGATATTTAATAGTTCTGCAGAGCATTCTGGAAGTACATTGTTATTAGGAGCATTGTTTTTTACGTTTCAAATTTATGGAGATTTTTCTGGGTATTCAGACATAGCAATTGGGACTTCAAGATTATTTGGATTTGATTTAAAACAGAATTTTGCATTCCCATATTTCTCTCGTGATATTGCAGAGTTTTGGAGACGTTGGCACATCTCTTTATCCACATGGTTTAGGGATTATTTGTACATTCCGTTAGGAGGAAGTAGAGGAGGTGCTTGGATGAAAGTACGTAATACATTTATTATTTTTCTGGTTAGTGGGTTTTGGCATGGAGCCAATTGGACATTTATAGTTTGGGGGTTTTTAAACGCATTATACTTTTTACCACTTTTACTAGCAAAACGTAATAGAAACAACTTAAACATAGTCGCTCAGGATAGTAATTTACCATCTATAAAAGAGATCATGCAAATGGGAGTAACCTTTGGGTTAACAGTTTTGGCTTGGGTCTTTTTTAGAGCAGAAAATATCACACATGCATGGTTATATTTAAAAGGTATTTTTAATTCTAGTCTTTTAACATTACCTACTATTAGACCAACAAACCTAATTGTTTTAATTTTTGTTTTTATTGTTTTAGAGTGGATTGGTAGACGACAACAGTTTGCAATAGAAGTCATGTTGTTAAAAAAACCTAAAGCAATAAGATGGGCATTTTATATGCTTATAGTAGCTTTGATATTTGTGTTTAGTACAGAAAAACAGCAAGAGTTTATATATTTTCAGTTTTAGAATGAAAAGCTTTTTATTAAAAATATTAGTTTTTAGTGCATTGTTTTTTATTCTTGAAAAACCAGCTTGGCTATTATTAGATTCTGCTCCAGAAAGACAATATGATAAACGATTAGAAGCATTGTTAAATGGAAAAGTAAATAAAGATTTAATTGTATTAGGATCTTCAAGAGGAGCAGGAAATATATTAGCAGGTCAAATAGAAAAAGAAACAGGGTTGTCGTCTTATAATTTATCTTATCAAGGCTCTAATGTAAGCTTTCATCAGTTTATTTTAGAAACCCTTATAGAGTTCAATAAAACTCCAAAAAAAGTTATTTTAACTATCGATAACCCAACATATTTAAAAAGTGATAATAGTGTTAGATTTAGAGTTGATGCATTACAGCCATTAACTAAATACAATTATATTAATTCTAAATTAATCAAAGAAAAAGCAAATAATCCTTTGTCCAATTTTTTCTATTTATCAAGATTAAATTCTAGTCATTTTAGATTTAAGACCAATAAAGCGCCAAGTATGAACCCTCTGGATTCTTTTGGAACTATGCCTTTAATTAAAAAGAATAATATTGATTTAGTGTATAAAATTAAATTAGCAGAATATAATTCAAAAGAAGAGAAAGAATCAAAACTAAATGCGTTTAGAAATATTCAAAATTTATGTTCAGAAAATAATATAGAATTAATTTATGTGTTTTCTCCAGATTTTAGACCATTTAACCTCTCTTTTTTTAATAGGTTTAAAAAGTTAGTAAACAAAAAAGAAAAACTAATTATTTACGATTCTTTAAACTCTGTGTATAAAAATGAAAAGTATTTTTATGACTATGCACATTTACTTCAAAATGGAGCAGAGATTTTTACATCAGAAATCAGTACTTTTATAAATCAGAATAAATAATAAAATAAAATCAATGAAAGTAGCCTTAATAACTGGAATAAATGGACAAGATGGCTCATACTTAGCAGAGTTGTTATTAGATAAAGGTTATATGGTACATGGTATTATAAGGCGTAGTTCTACTTTTAATACAGAACGTATTGAGCATTTATATATTGATACCGTTTTAAGAGACATCCATAAAAAGCAAAAAATAAAACTGCATTATGGAGATATGACAGATGGTTCTAATTTAATTAGATTAGTACAAGAAATCCAACCAGACGAAATTTATAATCTTGCAGCACAATCACATGTTAAAGTCTCTTTTGATTTACCAGAGTACACTGCAGAAACGGATGGAGTCGGAACTTTAAAACTTCTAGAAGCAATCAGGATTTGTGGTTTAACAGATAAAACTAGAATTTATCAAGCATCTACATCAGAGTTGTATGGTAAAGTTCAAGAAATACCACAGACAGAAACAACCCCTTTTTATCCTCGTTCTCCTTATGGAGTTGCAAAATTGTATGCTTTTTGGATAACTAAAAATTACCGTGAATCATACAACATGTATGCGGTAAATGGTATTTTGTTTAATCATGAATCAGAAAGAAGAGGTGAAACTTTTGTAACCAGAAAAATAACATTAGCAGCAGCTAGAATTGCACATAAAATCCAAGATAAATTATATTTAGGAAACCTAGATGCTAAACGAGATTGGGGTTATGCAAAAGACTATGTAGAGTGTATGTGGTTAATGCTACAACAAGATGTGCCAGAAGATTATGTTATTGGAACAGGAGAGCAACATACTGTTAGAGAGTTTTGCGAGTTGGCATTTAAAGAAGCCAATATAACCATTAAATGGGAAGGTAAAACTGAAGCTGAAAAAGGCGTTTGTGCAAAAACTGGTAAAGTTTTAATAGAAATAGACCCTAATTATTATCGTTTAGCAGAAGTCGAAACACTTTTAGGAGACCCAACTAAGGCTAAAACTAATTTGGGTTGGAACCCTAATAAGACTTCGTTTAGTGAGTTGGTAAGCATTATGATGCAACACGATTTAAAACTAATCGAAAATCAAAAATAAAGATGAGTCTTAACGCTAAAGTATTTGTTGCTGGACATAATGGGTTAGTTGGTAGCGCAATTTTAAAAACCCTAAAAAATAAAGGGTATTCAAATATTGTAACCAAAAATAGAAAAGAGTTAGATTTAATGGATTATAATAAGGTTGATGCTTTTTTTAAGGCAGAAAAGCCTGAATATGTCTATTTAGCTGCTGCTAAAGTTGGTGGTATTTTAGACAACAATGTTAGACGTGGGACTTTTATTTATGAAAACTTAATGATCCAGAATCATGTTATTCATTTAAGTCAAGCGCATCAAGTTAAAAAACTATTGTTTTTAGGGAGTACTTGTATTTACCCAAAAGATTGTCCACAACCAATAAAAGAGGACTATTTGCTAACAGGACCATTAGAGTATACTAATGAGCCTTATGCTATTGCTAAAATAGCAGGAATCAAGCTTTGCGAGAGTTATAATATACAATACAATACTAATTTTTTATCTGTAATGCCTACTAATTTGTATGGTCCTAATGATAATTTTGATTTAGAAAAATCACATGTATTACCAGCTTTAATTAGGAAAATTCATTTAGCTAAGCAATTTCAAGATAATAATATTGAAGCACTTAAAAAGGATTTAAAAGTAGAAACGTTAGAAGCTGCTATATCTGTTTTAAATAACTATGGAATAACTAAATCTAGTGTCGAAATTTGGGGAAGTGGTCAACCAATGAGAGAGTTTTTATGGTCTGAAGATATGGCAGAAGCGTGTGTCTTTGTTATGGAAAATGTCAATTTTAAAGACTGCTCTAAAGAAGCTAAACAGATTAGAAACACACATTTAAACATTGGAACAGGTACAGATATCTCTATAAAAGACCTTGCTATTTTAATTAAAGAGACTGTTGGATATAATGGTCAATTTACTTTTAATACATCCAAACCAGACGGAACATTGAAGAAACTTACAGATTGTACTAAAATTAATACATTAGGCTGGAAACATACTATTCAATTAAAAACTGGAATTCAAAGACTTTATGATTGGTATTTAAATAATGAATAAATTTTAATTAAATCACCTTTTATCCTGATTTTTCACACTTTCATCCGAAAAAAAGTGTATTTTAGCGATTAATTAAGAATTCGAATCTTACAGTTTAAATGAAAAAAATCGGTTTTATTCCTTTACGTAAAGGCTCAAAAGGTATTCCTGGTAAAAACAAACGTAAAATGGTTGGAAGACCATTGTTTACTTGGGTTTTAGGTGAAGCATTTCAATCTAATTTAGATGAGGTATATGTATATACTGACGATCAGGCTATCATCGATTTTATTAATAAAGAATACCATTATACTACAAAAATAAAAGCCTTACTTAGAAGCGATCAAAGTGCAACAGACACTGCTTCTACAGAAAGTGCTATGCTGGAATTTGCAGAAAAAATCAATTATAACTTTGATGTATTTTGCTTATTGCAAGCCACATCACCTTTTACAAAAGCAACAGATATTAATGCCTGTTTAAATGAGCTTGATAACGGAAAGGATTCCGTATTAACTGTTGTAAACACACATCGTTTTTTATGGAAAGAAGATGGTACAGCAATAAACTATGACCCATTTAATAGACCTAGACGTCAAGATTTTGATGGGTTGTTAATAGAAAATGGAGCAGTGTATACTTGTAAAAAAGAAGTGCTTCAAAATAAAAATAACAGATTAGGAGATACTATTGGTATTGTAAAAATGCCAGAAGAAAGTTTGCATGAAATTGATAGCGAAGCAGATTGGATTGTTGTAGAAAAATTATTAATCCAGCGTCAAAAACAAGCCAAAGCATCTAACAAAATTACACATTTAGTTTTAGATGTAGATGGTGTGTTTACAGATGGAAGCATCACTTATACTAAAGATGGAGAGCATACCAAACGTTTTGATATGCGTGATGGAATGGGATTAGAAATCTTAAGACAATTTGATGTAGAGGTTGTTATTATGACTTCTGAAAATTCTGAATTAGTAGCAAAACGCATGCAAAAACTTCAAATAGAGCAAGTCTATTTAGGTGTAAAAGATAAATTTACTTTGCTAAATAAAATAGTAAAGGATAATAATATTAAACTAAGTAATGTCGCATATGTTGGAGATGATGTTAACGATTTAGCAAATATTGTTAGTGTTGGTTGGTCATTAGCACCAAATAATGCAATGACAGAAATTAAGACTAATGCAGATGTTGTATTGTCTAAAAATTCTGCAAATGGAGCGATAAGAGAAGCTTGTCAATTCGTCAAAAACTATAATAAAAGATTTTAGTATAACCTATGAATACTTTCAAAAAACCTTATACAATTGCCGAGATTGGTTGTAACCATAAAGGCGATATGGAGATTGCAAAAGAGCTAATTAAAGTAGCTAAAATATTTTGTAATGTTGATGCTGTCAAGTTTCAAAAACGTCATAATAAAGAGTTATTGACGGAAGAGCAATACAATAGTCCACATCCAAATCCTATAAACTCTTATGGAGATACTTATGGTGCACATCGCGAGTATTTAGAGTTTGATGTTACACAACACCAAGAGTTAAAAGATTTTTGCGAATCCATTGATATAGATTATTCAACCTCTGTTTGGGATGTAACGTCTGCAAAAGAGATTGCATCACTTAACCCTAAGTTTATCAAAATACCATCAGCATGTAATAATAATGTAAAGATGTTAGAATGGTTATGTGACAATTATAAAGGAGAAATCCATATCTCAACAGGTATGACTACCAAGGATGAAATTGAAGATTTGGTGTCATTATTCAAAAAACATAACAGAAATAAAGATTTAGTATTGTACAATTGTACATCTGGTTACCCTGTACCTTTTCAAGATGTTTGTTTATTAGACATTAATTTATTGATTGAAAAATACGGAAACGATGTTAAGCATATTGGGTTTTCTGGTCACCATTTAGGTATAGCAGTAGATGTTGCAGCTTATACTTTAGGAGCTAATGTTATAGAAAGGCATTATACCTTAGATCGTACCTGGAAAGGTACAGACCATGCAGCTTCTTTAGAGCCAATGGGATTACGTAAACTCTCAAGGGATTTAAGTGCTGTACATAAAGCTTTGGCTTTTAAAAGTCAAGATATTTTACCAATAGAACAAGTACAGCGTGATAAGCTAAAAAACCAAAAAGGGTAATTTATTTTTATTAAAATGAGTAAAAAAGTATTCGTTTTTTTTCCTGATGGAGTTGGCCTACGCAACTTTGCTTTTACCGATTTTAAAACCATTGGAGAACAAAAAGGTTTTGATATTACTTATTGGAACAATACAGTGTTTTCCTTAAAAGACAACCTAGGTTTTGATGAAGTTAAAATTGAAAATCATCAAATACATCCTTTAACACCATTATATTCTCGTGCCAGAAAAAGAGCAGAATTAAACGTGTCTAGAGACAAGTTTAAAGATGAGGTGTATCCAACTTATAAATTTCCGTTTAACTATAAAGGGTTAAAAAACATATTTAAAAGCGTCTATACAAAAGCATTAATAGGTTTGTACTCTTCAGAAAAGGGAGTTGAAAAAATTCGAAAAAAAATTAATGATTTAGAGCGTATAAATCCTAAGTACGCCTACTGTAAAGCACAATTAGAACAGCATAAACCAGATTTAATTTTTTGTACAACACAACGTGCAACCCAATCTATTAGTGCATTATTGGCTGCTAAAGATTTAGGGATTCCAACAGTTGCATTTGTATACTCTTGGGATAATGTACCAAAAGCTATGCAAGTGGTAGAAACTGATTATTATTGTGTGTGGAGTGACCATATGAAGCGCGAAGTGTTGCAATATTATCCATTTGTAAAAGACCATCAAGTGTTTGTTACAGGTACTCCACAGTTTGAACCACATTATAACGATAGTTTAAAACAAAACAGAGCAGACTTTTTTAAGCAATATAATTTAGACGTTAATAAAAAATATATTTGCTATTCTGGAGATGACGAAACCACGTCACCATTAGATCAATATTATTTGGAAGATTTAGCAAATGCAGTACGAAGTTTAAATGCAAAAGGAGAAAATTTAGGTGTTATTTACAGAAAATGCCCTGTAGATTTTACGCCAAGATATGACGCTGTTATTGAAGCTAATAAAGATATAATTGAAGTTTTAGACCCAATTTGGAAACCCATTGGAGATCAATGGAATCAAGTATTGCCAGCAAAAGAAGACTTTAAAATGTTGTATAACGTGTGCGAGCATAGTGCATTTGTTACCAATGTGTGTTCATCAACAGTGTTTGATTTTGTTGCACATGATAAAGCTTGTATTTATTATAATTACGAGCAACCACAACTTAAAAAAGGCATTAGAGATATTGGACAGAATTATAAGTACGTCCATTTTAGAAGTATGCCAAGTGATAATGCTGCAGTATTTTGTACAGATAAAAAAGATTTAGAAGGTTTGGTAAAACAAATATTAGATGGACAATTATCAAATGTTGAAGACGGTAAAAAATGGTATGAGATTATAGTTGGTAAAACACCAACTAAAGCGTCTGAAACTATTTGGGATGCTATAAATTCTATTTTAAAATGAGTAAAAAACAAACCATAATATTTTCAAATTCTTATGGTCCAAGGACAGGACATAACTTTGCTTCTGATGCTTTAAAAGTATTTACAAATCATCAAGTTTTAGCACATTCTAGAAGTGAGACTAGATTATCTGATTTTTTAAAAAAATATTTTGAAGTAGCAAAAACTATTTATCATAAATCTGATAGAGATTTTTTTGATTCTATTATCATTAATGATCTAAGATCTAATATTATAAAACATTCTGATAGTGATTATGTAATGATTAAAAACACTTCATTTAGTGGTGTTAAATACTTACCAGAGGTTTTCCCTGACGATATCCATGTCTTAATTCTAAGAAATCCAGTAGATAGTTTTAGTTCTGCTTTTAAAGCGATGAATCTTAATAAAAAAGGATTTAAAAATAAAGTAAAAAAAATGGGAAAAGCTATTGGAGTGTTCCCTTATTATTATTTTAGAAAGATCAGTAATCAAATTATAGAGGTTATGCCTGATTTGAGTAAATTTTATATTATTAGATATGAAGATTTAGTGACACAAAATGAAACCGTTTTAGAAGCATTAAAACAAAAGTTTAATACACCAAAAAGTATACAGCAAATTAAAGAAGAGTTAAATAGTATAAAAGTTTTTAATTCGTCTTTTTTTGAAGAAACAGGAGCTAAACATATTTGGGATTCTAAAGAAAAAACAACAACTTTTAATCCAATTGGTAGAAAAAAGCATCCTTTTTTTATAAGAAAGGCAATTGAGTTAGCTGCTAAAGATTTAAAAAACAAATTAGGTTACTAATAAGTCTAACTTATTAGAATATTAAAATTGAATAAATGAAAGATGCTACTGATAATTATTATCAAAAGATAAAAGACGATTTTTTAATTGAGGATCAATCTTTATTGAGATATGGTAGTATAGAAGATGGAGGGTATTTTTTAAAACCTGAAACTATAGCTAATTCTAGCTTGTTATTTAGTGGTGGAATTTCTTCAAATTTAGAATTTGAATATGACTTGTTTAGATTTAACGATACCTTACAGATTATAATGGTAGATCCAACAGTATCTGGACCAAAACTGATTTTAAAAGGATTAGCACGTTTTTTTTTTAAAAAACCTGATAAAATAAGATATTTGTTTAATGCTTTAATTTTTAATTTTTTAATTAGACAAGCTCGATGTAAACATTTAAAATTATGGTTAAATAAGCCTCAGAAGATTTTAGAATTAGCAAAAGACAGACTAAAACCAAATGATACTATTTTATTAAAGTTTGATATTGAAGGAGGAGAATATGACTTTTTAGATGAAATCACTTCAAATCTAAATCGTTTTTCTGCACTAGTTTTTGAATTTCATGATTTGCATAAGCACAATAAAACGGTTCATGAATTTATAAATTCATGTCAATCACAATTTGATTTAGTATACTTGGGTATTAATCCTTCTGGAGGTTTTGATGGAGAAAATAGACCAAAGTGCATTGAGATAACTTTGGAGAGAAAAGTAAATTAATAAATATGCACATCGCTTTCCTAACATCAGAGTATCCACATCCTAAAGTAGCACATGCTGCAGGAATAGCGACTAGTATAAAAAACTTAGCGATTGCATTAACCAAAAAAAACGTAACAGTTACAGTCTTTGTGTATCAGCAAAATGAAAACACTATAATAAAAGACCAAGGTGTAACTATTCATTTAATTAAAAGAAAAAATTATAAATTTCTGACTTGGTATTTTTATAGAAAGCATATCCAAAATTATATTAATACAATTGTTAAAACAGAAAATATTGATTTGCTTGAAGCTGCAGATTGGACAGGTATTACTGCTTTTATGCGTTTAAAATTGCCTTTAGTTATTAGGCTTCATGGTAGTGATGCTTATTTCTGTAAGTTAGATAATCGTAAACAAAAATTTAAAAACTTTGTTTTTGAAAAATCAGCTTTACTAAAAGCCAAAGGGTATATTGCTCCAACAACTTTTGCTGGAGAAGAGACTGCCAAAATTTTTGGTTTAAAAAGAACAAAAATTAAAACTATCCATAATGGTATAGAAACAAGTGTATTCCAGAATGATTCACCTGAGACTTATAATAAAAACACAGTTTTATATATCGGAACACTAATAAGAAAAAAAGGAGTTTTAGAATTGGCTCAAATATTTAATAAAGTAGTATTAGAACAATCTGAAGCACAATTGGTGTTAATAGGAAGTGACTCTAAAGACATTAAAACAGGTGCAACTTCTACCTATCAATTAATGCAGGATTTATTATCTGATGCAGCAAAACTACAAACACAATATTTGGGTAAAATACCATATGCAGAAGTGCAGGAACAAATTAAAAAAGCACAGGTTTGTGTGTTTCCTAGTTTTGCAGAAACCCAAGGGATGGTTACAATAGAGTCTATGAGTCTTCAAAAACCTGTAGTTAACACTAGTATAGGTTGGGCAAAAGAGTTGATTGATGATGGTATAAATGGATATTTAGTCCATCCTACAGATATAGATGTTTATGCAGCAAAAATAGTTGCTTTACTAAAAGACAAAACCTTATGTTTACAACTTGGTAAACAAGCACGTAAAAAAGTAGAAACTACTTTTGATATAGATGGTATTGCAGATTTAAATAAAGCATATTATTTATCTATAATAAACCAAAACGCTTAGTTTATGATAGGAAAACAGGTGAAAAAAGCGGTATCAAAGCAATTAAAGCTAATTAAACTGGTGTTTAATTATGCTAAGTATTTTACTTTAAAACAACCTAAGCAAAAGCTAATAGTGGTTTGTTTTGATGGATTATTTCCGCATGGTGGTTTGGTAGATCGTTTAAAAGGTATAGTCTCTTTTTATCAAGTTGCTCAAGAATTGGGTTATGATTTTAAAGTGCTTTTTGATAACCCTTTTGATTTGACCATGGTTTTAGAACCTAATCAAGTCGATTGGCAAATTAATAGAGATCAATTAAAATGGCATCCAACCAAGAGTAAATTCTTGTATTTGGTTAATAATTTTAATACCAATCCGTTGCAAATAATTAAACAGTCCAAAGCACAAACCTTTTATGTTTATGCTAATATTGACTATGCAAAAACAATGTTTCCTAATTTGAGTACTTTACAATTAGAAAGCAAATGGAGAACGTCCTTTAATACATTATTTAAAAAAAGTAATCTGTTAGAAACTAAATTAAACCAGATAGAATTGGCACCATATATAGCCTTTCATTCTAGATTTACAAGCTTGATGGGAGATTTTGTAGATACGACTACAAAAGTACTTTCAGAAGAAGAAAAAACAATGCTTTTAAAACAATTATTAAATTGTATAGAAAAGGTAAAAGCAGAAAATAATCTACCAGCCTATGTGTTTTCGGACAGTGTTAATTTTATAGATTACATAAAACAACACTCAATAATTAAAACCGTTAAAGGTAATCCGTTTCATATGGATAATTTTGAAGGCAATTCTAATATTGAAGGTCATTTAAAAACATTAATAGACTTTTTTATGATTTCTAAAAGTCAAAAAGTTTACTTTTTAAACATAAAACCAATGTATAATAGTAGTTTTTCAAAATATGCTGCAATTATAGGAAATACTAAATTTATACGATTAGAATCATGATAATAATCGTACATCATAATAATAAGACAGTCAAACTATTGGATGCTAATATGCAACCATTAACGACTATTGCTATTGAAGATTCTATCTCTAAAAGCATGAAGCTTGTAGCTCAAGTTTTTTCAGATGAATTAATTATTTGGTGTCATCAAAATCTTATAGACCATTTAAATGTGGACAGTTTTTCGACTGTTTTTCATCATAAAAGGATACTAGCAAGTTATAATTTGGTAGAAAAAACCTATTTGCCTAAGCAGATAGGTTATATAGAGCGTTCTTATTTTTTAAAAATGAATAAAAGCGTAACCTATCCAACGTGGTTAATGAACAGTCAAGTAGGAGGTGTACATGCTTCGGTTATTAATAATTTAAAGGATAGTCTTAAGGTTTCAAACAGTTTTGATTATTTTTTAAATTCATTAGCAAAAAGAGCAATGGTTGAAGGTTTGTTTTGTTATTCAGAACCAAAATTATTAAAACCACATTCTAAACTTAAAATAGAAACTAGTGAAGGCTCAACTTATACCTTATTTAAGTTTGTTAAGCAACATTATAAATGGGTTTGGGTATTCTTTTTAAGTTTATGTTATTTAATTTATGAAAAAAAACTGGTGGTATTTCCGCTTTTAAAAAGCCTGTTTTATAGACAATTACCAACTAATTTTAATTTAGAATCTATTAAGATTAAATCTTCAAAAAAGGTTGCTATAAGTAAGACAATTGATGTTGTAATACCAACAATAGCAAGAAAACAATATTTGTTTGATGTACTAAAAGACTTAGCAAAACAAACACACTTACCTAATAATGTCATTATTGTAGAGCAAAACCCTTTAGAAAATTCAGTTTCAGAGTTAAACTATTTAAGTACTAACGATTGGCCATTTAACATCAAGCACACCTTTACACATCAATCTGGTGTTTGTAATGCTCGTAATGTAGCATTAGCACAAATAGAAAGCGAATGGACTTTTCTTGCAGATGATGATATAAGATTTGAAACTGATTTTTTTGAAAATTCTTTTAAAGAAATAGACTCAAAAGCAATCACTGCATTAAATTATTTATGCTTACAACCTAAACAGCATCAAACCTATTTTAAATTACATCAAACAACAGTTTTTGGATCAGGTTCTAGTATGGTTAAATCTGAAGCTTTAAAAGGATTAAAATTTAATATGGCTTATGAGTTTGGTTTTGGAGAAGACTCGGAATTTGGAATGCAATTAAGAAGCAAAGGGACAGATGTTGTTTTTATTCCAAATCTAAAAATCACACATTTAAAAGCACCAATTGGTGGATATCGTACCAAAGTAAAACAGTTGTGGGCAGATGATGTAGTTATGCCAAAACCGTCTCCAACAATCATGTTGTTAAATCAAACGTATTTTACAGATCAACAACTATTAGGATATAAATTATTATTAGGTTTACGTAGTTTTAAACACAATAAAATTAAAAACCCAATTGCTTATATTAAGCAGTATAAAAAACAATGGGAACGGAGTCAATTTTGGAGTGCTAAATTAAGAGACAATACAAATGCTTAAACTATACACAAACAGCAATTTTTTAACAGAAACGTATCGACGTCAAGTCTTTCCGTTGTTGTTTGATTTGGTGTTTAAGCAAAACAAAACACTACTTTCTAAGTATACTATTGTGACTACAATAGAAACTGCAGATATTGTCGTGTTTCCAGTAGATTACGCTGTTTTTTTTAAGCATAAAACAGACTTTAATAGATTACTTAACCTAGCAAAACAACATCAAAAACCAATTTGGATGTATACAGCAGGAGATTATGGTTTTACCAATTATATAGCCAATAGTTATACCTTTAGATTAGGTGGTTTTGACAGTAAGTTAGATGAAAACACGTTTGTAATGCCTTCATTTATAAACGATCCTTATGATGCGTTTCTTGCGCAAGGATTTTCAGCAATAAAAAAAGAAGAGCAACCAAGTATTGGCTTTGTAGGACATGCGCAATTTGGTGTTTTAAAATATATAAAAGAATATACTAACCATTTAAAATACCAAGTAAAACGAAAGCTTAATAAGTTGCTTGCTGACAGGCAATCGTTTTATCCGTCTAGTATTAAACGTGCTAATTATTTAAATGCTTTAGCTTTAAACGAGGCTTTTAACACACAATTTATTTTACGTACTAAATATAGAGCAGGTTCTCAATCTGTGGTAACACAAAAAGAAAGCTCGAAACAGTTCTATGATAATATTTTTAATACAGCGTACACCTTTTGTATTAGAGGTGTTGGTAATTTTTCAGTCCGTTTTTACGAGGCTTTAGCAGTTGGACGTATTCCAATATTAATAAATACTGACTGTCGTTTACCTTTACAAGACAAGATAAATTGGTCTAAGCATTGTTTAATTATAGACCAAAATAGTAAAGTGTCTATTGCAGATCAGGTTTTAAAATTTCATGATAGTTTAACAGCTACTCAATTTGAAAATCTACAACTTTGTAATAGAGCCTTATGGTTAAATAGTTTAAGACGTGAACCTTACTTTTTAGAAATAGAAAAACAATTTAAAACTAAATTACAATAAATGAATCTCTCTTTTTCATTAGTCATCTGCACTTATATGCGACCAAAAGCGATTATTACGCTTTTAGAGTCTGTTGCATTGCAGACGTTATATCCTAATGAGATTTTAATTATTGATGGTTCTACAAATACTAAAACAGAAGAGGCTTTAAATAAAAAGGTGTTTAAAAATCTTAGTTATTTTAAAGTAGATAATAATAATAGAGGCTTAACTAAACAACGCAATTTCGGGATAGAAAAAGTGGAGGACAGCATAGATGTTATTTGCTTTTTGGATGATGATGTGATTTTAGAAATCGATTATTTTGAGCAATTAATATCAACTTATGTAAAACACCCAAATGCATTAGCTGTTGGAGGTTTTATAACAAATGAAGTGCAATGGGAAACTTCAGATAACTCAAACAATCCATCAAAATTTTATTTTGATAATTGGATGCGTAATGAATCATCCAGGTTTAAAATTAGACGCAAATTTGGTTTACAACCAGATACAGATCCAGCTTTTTTACCAACATTTGCACATGGACGATCGGTTAGCTTTTTACCACCTTCTGGCAAAATTTATGAAGTAGAACAAATAATGGGAGGCGTTTCTAGTTACAGAAAAGAGGTGTTTAAGCAATTATCGTTTTCTACTTATTTTGAAGGGTATGGTTTATATGAAGATGCAGATTTTTCTTTAAGGTTGGCAAAAATTGGACAGTTATTTATCAATACAAATGCTAGATTAGCACATTACCATGATGGTTCTGGAAGACCAAATCAATATAGTTACGGTAAAATGGTGGTTAGAAATAGTTGGTATGTCTGGCGTGTTAAATATCCAAACCCAAGTTTTAAAGCAAGACTAAAATTTCATGCTACTGCACTATTATTAATGACCATTAGAGCAACTAACATTATTACCTCTAAAGAAAAATTAAAAGCATTAACAGAAACAGTTGGACGTAAGGTTGGCTGGATTTCGCTTATATTTAACAAACCCAAAATTCAATAATGCGTTTTTTAATCATCACACATGTTTTTCATAAACCTAAAAATGGACAATGGTTTGCCTATGCACCTTATGTGCGCGAAATGAATTTGTGGTTAAAACATGTGGATGAAGTGGAGATTGTTGCTCCAAAAACGGAGGAGTCCATTTCAGAAATAGATATTGCCTATCAACACAACAATATTACATTAACCAAAATACCTTCAATTGCATTAACAAATATAAGTAGTGGTTTAAAGTCTTTAATTGCATTACCATTAATAATTTTAAGATTATATCAAGCTTGCAGACGTGCAGATCATATTCATTTAAGATGTCCAGGTAATATTGGACTGCTAGGTTGTTTAGTTCAGGTGCTTTTTCCTAATAAAGTAAAAACTGCTAAATACGCTGGAAATTGGGACCCAAATGCAAAGCAACCATTAAGTTATCGTATTCAAAAAAAGTTATTATCCAATACGTCTTGGACTAAAAACATGACAGCTATTGTTTATGGAGATTGGCAAAATCAAACCAAAAATATAAAACCCTTTTTTACAGCAACGTTTAAAAATGAAGATAGATTAGTTGTAAAACCTAGAGTATATTCAAAAAATTTAAATTTTGTTTTTGTTGGTAGTTTGGTTGCAGGTAAACGACCTTTATTAGCCATTCAAATTGTTGAGGCTTTAAAAAATAAAGGGTTATCGGTAACTTTAGACCTTTATGGTGATGGCATTTTAAAACCGAAGTTAAAGCAATACACAGAAGATAATAATTTAAGTAATATTGTACGTTTACACGGAAATCAAACCAGTCAAACAGTTAAAATAGCCTTAAAAAACGCACACTTTACCATATTAGCGTCTAAGTCCGAAGGTTGGCCAAAAGCACTTGCAGAAGCAATGTTTTTTGGAGTAATCCCTGTTGCAACGTCAATATCCTGCGTTCCGGATATGTTAGATTATGGTAAACGTGGTATTTTAATAGAGCCAACTGTTAAAGATGCAGTGTCAAAAATTGAAGCTCATTTAAAATTAAAAACGGATTTGAAAGCGATGTCAAAACTAGCATCAAATTGGTCTCAAAATTATACTTTGGATGTTTTTGAAGAAGAAATAAAAAAACTAATTGTAGCTTAAATGAGAGTATTGCAACTTATAGATAGTTTAGAAGCTGGAGGAGCAGAGCGTGTTGCAGTTAATTTTGCAAATGCTTTAGTGTCTGATGTTGAGGGTTCTTTTTTATGTGCGACTAGAGCTGAAGGATTATTAATATCTAGTATAAACAAAGAGGTTGGTTATTTGTTTTTAAACAAAAAGAAAAAAATAGATATAAAAGCAATCAAACAACTATTTCGTTTTGTAAAACAGAATCAAATTACCATAATTCATGCACATTCAACCTCTTATTTTTTAGCAACTATTATCAAAGTTTTAAAACCAAGAATAAAGTTAGTTTGGCATGATCATTACGGGAAAAGCGAGTTTTTAAAGCAAAGACCAAAAAGAATTTTAAAATTTTGTTCAAAATTTTTCAATCATATTTTTAGTGTTAATACTAAATTAGAGATTTGGGCAAAGGATGAGTTAAAAGTAAAATCGGTAAGTTATTTGCCAAATTTTGCAGTAAAAAACGATACAACTTCTATTACTAAGCTAAAAGGAGATGTTGGAAAACGTATTGTTTGTTTAGCTAATTTAAGACCACAAAAAGATCATTTAAATTTACTAAATGCTTTTAAAGAAGTTAGTTGTGTGCATAAAGATTGGACATTACACTTAGTTGGGCAAGATTTTAAAGATGATTATTCTAACACAATATTTAATTTTATAAAAGAGAATAAATTAGAGCAAAACGTCTTTTTATATGGTAGTTGTCCAGACACGTCAGCTATTTTAGAACAATGTACAATAGGTGTTTTGTCCTCCAAGTCGGAAGGCTTACCTTTGGCTTTGTTAGAATATGGATTAGTAGGTTTACCTACAATAGCAACAAATGTTGGAGATTGTAATTTAGTAATATCAAATGAAGATGAAGGACAATTAATAGCATCTGAAAATAGTAATACTTTAAAAATGGCAATCTTAGATTATATTGACAAACCAGAAAAAACTAAAGTATTAGCTGAAAATTTTAAAGAGAAAGTAACCAATCAATTTTCAAAAAATTCAATAATAAACATAATAACAACTATTTACAAAACTGTTTAACTGTTAAATGACATCAACCCAATACATCAATAAAAAAATAGAATATCTATTTAAGTCTCTTTATGTAAAGGTTGCTTTAGCGTTAATGGTTTTATCTTATTTTTATAACCTACCAGCAATTAAATATAGCTTAACAGGAGATAATGAATTACGTTTGTATGATGTTACTGGTGTTGTTATATTATTTATTGTTTATAATAATCTTAAGGTATTTAATGTCTATATAAAATCAAAAACGTATTTTAAATTTTTAAATACGTTTATTCTTTGGGCTGGATTTACTTTAATTTTTAATGCAGCATTTAGTATTTATAAAGGCAGACCGTTATGGTTTATTCAAACCTGTTTATACTATTATCATTTACTTATTTTCTTTTATACTTCTGTTTTAATGGCTATGTATTTACGGAAGAAATCAAATTACAGATATGCAGCTAGTCTGATTTTGATTTTAGCGATTGCAGAATCTGTTTTAGTGTTTTTACAGCATGCAGGACTTGTTCCTTTTTTATGGAATGACATATATCTTCAATCTTATGGAGGTTTTCTATCTGGAGCTTTAGGTCCTAATAAAATTAACTTAGGGATGAATATGTTATTCTCTTTTGTTTTTGCTATTGCTTTATTGGGGCAAAAGCAAGTAAAGGTTAATAAGCTATTAATTATAATAGCTATTTTAACTAGTATAGCAACAATTGGTGTGTCTGGATCCAGAACCACTTATTTAGGCCTAATTGTTTTTGTTTGTTATTTATTTGTATCCAGAACTAGAAGATTTTTTGGATTATCAATAGTAATTTCTATTGGTGTTATTGTTGCATTTTTTTTAAATTTAGAATTAATAGAAACCATTACTACCACTATAGAAAACCGTGTAATTAACAAGGTGTCAGACCCTGGAGTATTTACAGGAGAAAGTTTGGATGTTGGGGATCTTTACGAAGACTTAGGAGCTGGAAGAAAAGGATTATCGTTAAATTATCTAACATATTTATTTGAAAACCCTTTAATTATGCCTTTTGGAATAGGTTTGAATAACCGTTTACTTATAAATTTTTCTGCACATAATATTTACTTAAGTTTGATAAACGAACTTGGTTTAGTTGGACTATTTTTATACTTTAAATGGTTAATAAATTATCTTTATTTAAAATTTGGAAAAGCAAAGTCTTTTAAAGCATCTTTAAACGGGTTGGTTTTTGCAATGTTAGTTACTTTGTTTTTTGGAGAACATTTATATATTTACCGCTCTTTATTTACTATTTTAGGGTACTTTTTATTAATTATGGTGATGTTAATTGCACCACGTTATTATACTATTAATGCTAAATCAAAATAAAATAGCTGTTATAATTCCTTACTATAATGCGTCTAAGCATATAATTAGCGTATTAGAAAAACTACCAGAATTTATAGATGTAGTTTATGTTGTTGATGACTGTAGTAAAGAGGCTTTTCCTAAAAAAACAGAAGAGCAATTTCCTAAAGTAATCTATATAAAGCATGATTCTAACTTAGGTGTTGGAGGAGCAACAAAAACAGGTTTTAAATACGCTATAAAGGACAAAATAGATGTTGTTGTTAAGGTAGATGCTGACGACCAGATGGATACTAAATATATTAAAAGTTTAGTACTTCCTTTAATTGACCAACAAGCAGAATACGCTAAAGGTAATAGGTTTAGAGATTTTAAAGCGCTTAAAAAAATGCCTTTTGTTAGAAAAGCTGGTAATTTAGGTTTATCATTTTTAACAAAAGCAGCAACAGGTTATTGGAATAATTTTGATCCAACTAATGGTTTTTTTGCAGTAAAAACTAAAACTTTAGAGCAATTAGATTTTGATAATATTGCTAATAGATATTACTTTGAAACCTCTTTAATTGCCGAGTTATATTTTCAGGAAGCTAGAATAAAAGATGTGCCAATGCCAGCAATTTATGGAGACGAAAAGTCTAGTATGAGTGTCTGGAAAATGCCATTTGTATTTTTGCCAAAGCTGTTTAAGACTTTTATTAAGCGAATCTTTAAGTCTTATTTTGTTTACGATTTTAATATATCATCAATCTATATATTATTAGGAATGCCATTATTTTTGTTTGGTTTTATATATGGAATATATACTTGGTGGTATTACAGTTCTAAAGCTGTATTTGCGCCAACAGGAACTATTATGTTGGTTACATTAACCATAATAATTGGATTTCAATTATTATTGCAAGCTGTACATTATGACATTATTAAAGCACCAAAATCTAACTAAATGAAAGGTTTAAGTAAGTCTGAATTACTTTTAATTATTTCTTTAAACCTAGTAATAGCGATTGCTTATTATATTGACAATTTAAATGCAAGTTATAGCGAGCTATCTTCTGATATACAAAATATTATTCCTGTAGCACAAAAATTTGATGATCCAGAATTATTTAAAGAAGACCTGTATTTAAACACGATAGATAATGTTAAATATTACACGCCTTTTTATGTGCAATCATTGCGTTTTATAGCAAAATTCACTAATTACAATTACGTGCAAGCTATTAATGTTTTAGGTTTGATTTGCCATTTGTTATTTGGTGTTCTATGGTTTTTTCTGCTTTATAAATACGTCAATAGTTTTTGGGTTGCTTTTTTAGTTTCAATTATAATTAGAGGTGTAGTTTGGCTTCCTGGATTAGAAATTTGGGGAATCTCGGATTTATGGACCATTATGCCTAGAACCGTTTATATTACATTATTACCACTTCCTTTTTTACTAATTTCAAAATCTTTTTTCAAGCTTTTAATAGCAGGATTTTTAATTGGTTTAATTTTTAATTTTCACCCAATAACTGGTCTTGGAGGTATTTTATTGTTTATTTCGTTTTTAGTATTAATACCTGTTTTTAATAAATCAATCTATTCGTTTTCATTTAAAAAACTCCTCCTTATATTAATTAGTATTGCGTTAGGAATGCTTCCTTTTGTATTGACTTATTTTGGTAAGACATCTTCAGAGATTACATATGATGTTAATGCGTTTAACGTTGCTTTTAATGCTAGGATTCCAGAATTTTTCAGCCATCCTTTGTTATTTTTAAAACAATGGATAAGCTTTAAAATACTGTTTTTTATTATACCATTATTTATATATTATTTTGTTTCATTTAAAAGAAAGACAGCTTCAAATAATGCTAAACTATTATTATCATTAACTTTAATATTAGTTGCTATTCCTACATTAAGTGTCCCAATTGAGCAATTGGTAAATAAAGTATTTAATCTAAATTTAAGATTATCTTTTCAGTTAATAAGAGTGCAAAAAGTGGCTATTATCCCTGGGTTTTTTGCTATTGCATTACTATTAAAAAACGTATTTAAAAGTCAACAGTTTTTACAAAAGGTGCAACCACTAATTGTAGGTTTATATTTGGTAGTATTAGTGTTTAGTCAAAGTCAATGGTTTAAAAAAATTCCGTTTTTTGGTGATGATATTTCTAAAACAATTTTGCCACATAATTTAAGTGCATTTTCGACAGAAAAAAATGCAGAACTAGATATAGATAGAATGGCTAAGTATCTAGAAAAACACACATTAACAACTGATTTGATATGTGGTAGTCATATTTATAGAGGAGCTACACAACGTTCTGTTATTTTTGATGGGAAAGGAGCTTCTATGTTAATAGAAGGTAACCCAGAGCAATTTATTTATTGGCAACAGCAGCAGCAAGCTATTAATAATTTAAAAAATTATAAAGAAATTGTTGATTACTTAAAACAATATAAAGTCGATTATTTTTTAACCAAAAACAAAGATGTACCAGCAAAATTGGTACATACAGAAGGTGATATAAATCTATATAAACTGTAAATTTTTATTGAAAACAATCTTATACATAGGCAACAAATTAGTTGGTAAAGGTAAAACTGCTACAACTATCGATACTTTAGGAAAAGGTCTTGAGGAAGAAGGTTTTATTGTAAATTATTCGTCTAGTTATCAAAACAAAGTGTTTAGACTAATAGATATGATGTGGTCTGTTTTTAAGTACAGAAAGATTACAGATTTTGTTTTAATAGATACATATAGCACTGTAAATTTTTATTATGCTTATGCAGTAAGCAAGCTGTGTTATTTTTTTAAGCTAAAATACATTCCTATATTACATGGAGGAAATCTTCCAGAACGGTTAAAAAGTAGCCCAAAATTAAGTGCTTCAATTTTTAAAAAAGCTTATCTTAATGTCTCTCCTTCTGGTTATATTAAATCAGAATTTGAAACTTTAGGGTATTCTAATATAAAAGTGATTCCTAATAGTATTTCAATTAATAATTACCCTTTTAGTCCACGTAAACCAGAAGTTATTAAAATGCTTTGGGTACGTTCGTTTTCTACATTATACAATCCTAATTTGGCAATTGATATTTTATTTCAACTAAAACAAAAAGGAGTTGATGCTACATTATGTATGGTTGGACCAGATAATGATGGTAGTTTACAAACAGCTAAAAATTATGCAAAACAATTAGGAATTGATGTGAAATTTACTGGAAAACTGACCAAAACAGAGTGGATTAAATTATCCAAAACCTTTACTGTTTTTATAAATACCACAAATTTTGATAACACACCTGTTAGCGTAATAGAGGCTATGGCTTTGGGCTTGCCTATTGTGTCTACAAATGTTGGCGGTTTACCTTTTTTAATTAATAATGGAGTAGATGGCTGTTTAGTGAATGCTAATCAGACAGAAGGTTTTGTTGACGCTATTTTAAAGTTAAAAAATGATAATGAGTTAAGTGTTTTAATGTCTAAATCTGCTAGAAATAAAGCTGAATCTTTTGATTGGCAAATTGTTAAAAAACAATGGACAACTACTTTAGTATAAAACTTGCATAAAAACAATTACTTATTATCTTTGAGTGATTCTCCCAACCAACAATAAATGAAAAGTAATAGTGGTATTCACTTTGAAATTTCTGAACGTAAAATCTTATTACGCTTATTTGATTTGCTTTTTATTGGGCTATCTTTATTTGGTGTAAGTGCATTTTTTGAGTTTGATTACTTTAGTGTTAATGACCAACATTGGGCTTGGTTTATTCTGTTAGCACTTTATATTTCAGTGTTTGGGACTGTTTTGGAGTTGTACGATTTACAAAAATCAAGTCGGTTAGATACTGTTTTAGGTACAGTTTTACTAACAACATCTGTTACAGTACTCTTTTATTTGCTAACTCCCTTTTACACACCTTCTTTACCAGAAAACAGATTGCAAATTCTGTACTTTTATTTAGCAATTTTATTTGGTTTGTATTTTTGGCGTTGGGCTTATATTACTTTTATATCTACACCAAGATTTTTTAAAAATGTATTATTAGTTGGAGAGACATCTAATATAAAAACTATTGTTGATGCTTTTGCAAATGCAGATCCAAATTACAAAATTATAGGTTTTATTAATTGCGAAACCGAAAAACAAGATTCTATAAAATATAAAGGCTTGAAAGAATATGAGCCTAAAGCAATACATCAAATTATTAAAGATGAAGGTATTTCTGAAATTGTTATAGCTAGTTATAATTCTGAAAACATAACGCCTTCAATTTATACAGATTTAATTACACTTTTAGAAAAAGGATTTCCTATTAAGGAATATACACAGGTTTATGAAGATATTACCTATCGTGTACCTGTACAATTTGTTGGTAAAGATTTTTATAAATATTTTCCATTTAGTCGAAACAATAAAAACAAACTATACTTAACTTATAGACGCATATTTGATGTCGTTTTATCATTAGTTGGAGTAGTCATTGGTCTATTATTGCTTCCAATAGTTTTAATAGGAAACCTAATAGGAAATAGAGGAAAACTGTTTTACACACAGGAACGTGTTGGTAAAAACGGAATACCATTTAAGATTTTTAAATTTAGAACAATGGTTAAAAATGCTGAAACAGCTGGAGCAGTTTGGGCAACAAAAAATGATAGTCGTATTACTGCTTTTGGTAAGTTTTTACGTGTGTCTAGATTAGATGAATTTCCTCAATTTATTAATATCCTTAAAGGTGATATGAGTATCATTGGACCACGTCCAGAACGTCCTTATTTTGTTGAAGAACTCTCTCAAGTTATCCCTTTTTATGAAACTAGGCATATTGTAAAACCAGGTTTAACAGGTTGGGCTCAAGTTAAAGCACGTTATGGTTCTAGTATTGATGATAGTTTGCTAAAGCTTCAGTTTGATTTGTACTATATAAAACATCGTAGTTTTTTACTAGATATTAATATTATAGTAAAAACATTAAGTACAGTTATTTTCTTCAGAGGACAGTAAAACAGTTATTAGTATTTTTTACAAGACAAATCAGACAACTTTATAATGCTTAAGTAAAAACACATACCTAAAAATCAAAGCAATCAATATTGGGATTAAAGCTGGAGCAAAACGTTGTACTCCAATTGTCCAATGCATAACCATTAAACACAACATAAGGATAGAAAACTTAATATAAGCTTTAAACCATTTTTTTGGTGTTGTTTTTAATAGTTGTAAGACACAAAACAAACTTAATGGAAAAGCCCATAATAAGTTGTAATTATAAGCAGTACCTGTATGATCTGTAGCAAACCATAATAAAAATAACAAAACACCAATTAACCCAGTTGATATAAAAATAATAAGGTCTAACCACTTGCTTCTGGTTTTGTTTTTAAAGTTTTTATAAGTTATAAAAACAATAACTAAAGCAATTAATGTTAGTACAAATAATGGACTTAATAAAAACAAAGTGTTTTTGTTTTCGTCTTTTTTTGTATAAATAATTTTTGAGGTATTAACTAATTTTTCTCCAGAATTTTTTAAAGTTGCAACTTCAAAAAACTGATTAATATTAATTGGTAAAAACAATTGTTCTCTTGATGTAGCTTTACGATCAATTATAGAGCCTAAAGCAATATCAATCCCAAAACTACCCCAAGTATTCCAGTCTAAATGACTATCAATTAATTGCCTAAAGGTTTGTTCTTTATAATTTTTTGGTAAGTTGTATTTTAGATTTTCTTTTAGTGTAGATTCAATAATATCTCTAATTTTTGTAGCACAATTGTCATAAAAAAAATCATAAAGATAGGCTCCTTCATTTTTTTTGTAATTGGCTTCTAGATAATTATATAACTCTTGTTTTTCTAGTGATGTTAAGTTTAATTGCTGCTCTTTTATGGTTCTATTTTCACTTCTGTATAAACCAATAAAATTTCTGTAATTAGATTTACCTTGTAGGTAATTTAATTTTCCTCTAGCAAAATTTAAATAAAAATTAGGGTCATCAAAATTATAGCGTCCAAAGTCATAAGTAATATCATTAAATCTAGATTTAATTCTAATAGCATTATGTCCAAAAGCATCATTTAAATTATTTCCTGGACCTAAGGTAATAACGCTAACAATAGCATCTTCTGGTAATGGAAGTGTTTGAGAAAAACTTGTGGTTATGGTCAATAAAAAAAATAAGCGTAATACTAATCTCATGCTACAAAGATAACTTATCTAAAAACACTAAAGTCTAGTTTTAAAGAAAACACATTAGAGTATAAAGCCACACTTTGATCTCCAATATCTGTAAAAGCATAATCTACATGGATACCCTTATATTTAAAACCAACACCAAAACTAGGCTGAAAGGTTAAATCCTCAGAGTTATCAATTTGTAATTCGTTTTGAAAATTACCAACTCCTGTACGTAAATATATCATGTCTAAATATCCAAATTCAAATCCTAAAGCTGGATTAACACTAACGGATGATGTAGAAATAATATCATTGTTTTGCTCGAACCTTACATTTAAATCTAATTCTGCTTCCAAAGTATAATCGTAATGAAAACGATATAATTTAGCGACTCCTAGTTGGAGTTTAGGAATAGTAATTTCTGAAGTTTCTGGTAATTCTTGGTTTTGTCCTTCAATAGCATTTTGCACTTTAGCAAATTCTTCTTCATTAATGGTCCAAGCATTAAAAGTTGTAGTTATATCTCGAGCCATGATGCCAAATTTCCAGTTATTATTACTTTCAAACTGGATAGCAGCATCAAGTCCAAAACCCCAACTTGAAGCAAAATCACCTATAATACGTCTAATTACTTTAGCATTTATACCATAACTTAAACCTTCGATTGGTAAATCTCTAGCGTAAGAAAATGTTAAACCATAATCTGCTGTAGAGAAAAGGCTAATTCTATCATAATTAACGTTTCCTTGGTCGTCAATAAGTTGTGTTGTATCTAAAATGTCATCTACTGCAAAACGAATTAATGATATTCCAAATGCACTTCTATCATCAAGTGGCATAGCGAATGCTGCATAATCGTAATTTGCAATATTTGCAAAATAACTAGAATGCATTAAAGCTAATTGGTTGTCTTCAAGATTAATTAATCCAGCTGGATTCCAATATCCAGAATTAACATCACTAGTTCTTGCTGTTACAGCATTACTCATTCCTAATGCAGCTGCATCCACACCAATATTCATAAACTCATTAGAATATTTACGTGTCGTTTGAGCAATAGCTAATGTTGAAGTCAACAATAAAAAGGTAAGTAATGCTTGTTTCAATTTCAATTTTTTTACAAAGATGCTATAATTTTTCTATATATTAAACTTCAATTTTAATAGTATATTGCCTAGTGTTTGGAATAGACCAAAATACTTTGTTATTTTTACAAAAAACTAATTGATGAACATCAAAGCCTTTATACCAAATTTTGTAACCCTTCTAAATTTATTTTGCGGAAGTATTGCGGTTATTTTTGCAGTTAATAATCATTTTAAATATGCTGCTCTTTTTGTTTTTTTAGGAATATTTTTTGATTTTTTTGATGGACTTCTAGCCAGAAAATTAAAAGTACAATCAGAACTAGGTTTGCAGTTAGATAGTTTGGCAGATATGGTAACCAGTGGTTTGGTGCCAGGAATTATTTTATTTAAATTATTAGAATTAGCAAGTAATAGCAGAGCGATTACACCAATTAGCGAGTGGACTGAAACCATGCAATGGACTGGTTTTAAAGTTAATTTATTACCCTTTATTGGTTTATTTGTAACCTTAGCATCTGCTTACAGGTTAGCTAAATTTAATATAGACGAAGATCAGCAAAGTTATTTTAAAGGATTGCCAGTGCCAGCAAACACTCTGCTAATTATAGCATTGCCTTTAATTTTAGAATTTCAGAATAGCGATGCTATGAATAGCATTATTCTTAACAAATGGTTTTTAATTGGATTAACCTTGATTAGTTGTTATTTATTAAACTCGTCAATAAAATTATTTGCTTTAAAATTTAAAGATTGGAGCTTTAAAAACAATGCTGTACGCTATATTTTTATAATTTTAAGTATTGTTTTATTAGTTATACTTCATTTTGCAGCTATACCAATAATTATACTATTATACATATTACTTTCCTTATTTAACAACATCAATTAATTACTATGTTACAAATTATTTTCACATTATTAATGCTTGTGTTATTGCAAGCAGTATTAGGTTTTGACAATTTATTATATATCTCATTAGAGTCTAAAAAAGCGCCTACAGCAGATCAAAAAAGAGTAAGAAAAGTAGGAATCTTAATTGCAATTGTATTAAGGATTGTATTACTGTTTATTTTAGTAGCAGTTATTGATTTTTTTAAAGAACCATTTTCTTTTATGACTGGTGAGATTGGAAGTGTGGCTAGTTTTGCCTTTAATGGACACAGTTTAATAGTACTTGCTGGAGGTGGATTTATTATTTACACAGCAATTAAAGAAATCTGGCACATGATTGGTGCTCATGATTTAAATCATGATGTAGAAAGTGACGGAAAGCGTGGTAAATCTGCAAATGCAGTAATAACAAGTATTGTTATTATGAATTTAGTATTTTCATTTGATTCTATTTTAGCAGCAATTGGGTTGACTAGCGATATTGAAAACTCTACAACCGCTTTTATTGTAATGGCAATTGCAATTATAATTAGTGGATTATTAATGTTGTTTTTAGCAGATCGTATCTCTGTGTTTTTAGCTAAAAACAGAATGTATGAAGTACTTGGTTTATTTATCCTTTTTATAGTTGGTATTATGCTAATTACAGAAGGTGGTCATTTAGCACATTTAAAACTGTTTGGTAATCCAATAGAGTCTATGAGTAAAACAACCTTCTATTTTGTAATTGCTATTTTAGTAATTGTAGATGTAGTACAAGGTCGTTATCAGAAAAAGATTTTGGCTGAAAACACCAGAATTAAAAATTTAAGTAAAGAGGAAAACGTGGAAGCTTAAACTAGATTTAACCATTAAGTTAAAAATCAATCTAGAAGTATGAGATTTAGAATTGGCGCTTACTCTGTAAGGTTGAAAACTTATAATTCAAATGATTTAAGTTTACCAGAAAAGTATAATCATTTAAAGTTTCAGTTGTATCAAAAGGTGTTTTATATCCTTTTTATCCCTGTACTTCCTATAGAATTATTTTGGAAAATAAAGGATGCTAACACAAATAAAGAAGCTAGTTCTGATGCAGAATTAAGAACAAAGTTAAATTTATTTTCTCTAAATAAAAAAAGCCCTTTTTGGACTTATTCTGGATTAATGATTCTATTAGCTCCTTTTATATTTTTAGCAGGATATTTAATTTTAAACTTTGGCGAAAAACAAATTAAAAATATAGAAAAATCTATAGAGAATGATAAAGTAAATTTTAGGGTTGTTGAAAATATAAAAGCACCTATTTTAAACGATGTTTATCATATAAAACTTATTGAAATGATCCCTCAAACAGATGTTAATGGAAAGGTTAAAAGTTTTAAAAAAGGAGAAAGAGAAACTTTAAAATATAAAGTGTTAAGTTTTTCGGAGGATAGTTTATCATTAGTGTTGATAGAAACACCTAAGTTTTTCTTTGCAGATATACTACTTAAAGATACAGTAAAAGTTTTAAAAAATAAGTTGATAGATATTTCAGACAGTTACAAGACTATTGATTTATACACACCAATAAAAGATAAAAATATAATTAAAGCAGAAGCTGTTTTTAATATAGACAATATTATTAGAGAATAATAAGTTACTCTCTAATCTTCTTTTTACGTAATTCAAAATTTTGACCTAAGTATACTTTACGTACCATTTCGTCATTAGCAAGCTCTTCAGGTTTTCCAGCTTTTAATATGCTACCTTCAAACATTAGGTATGTTCTGTCAGTAATTGCTAATGTTTCTTGTACGTTGTGGTCTGTAATTAAAATACCAATATTTTTTTTGGTTAATTGTGCTACAATACGTTGTATATCCTCAACAGCAACTGGGTCTACACCTGCAAAAGGTTCGTCTAATAAAATAAAACTAGGATCTGTAGCTAAAGCACGTGCAATCTCTGTACGTCTTCGTTCTCCTCCAGACAATAAATCACCTCTACTTTTACGGATGTGACCTAAACTAAACTCTTCAATTAAAGACTCCATTCTATGTAGTTGTTCTTTTTTACTTAGTTTAGTCATTTGTAAGACACTTAATATATTGTCTTCAATACTTAGTTTTCTAAATACAGAAGCCTCTTGTGCTAAGTATCCAATACCATTTTGTGCACGCTTGTACATTGGGTAATTGGTAATATCTGTATTATCTAAAAATATTTGTCCACCATTAGGCTTAACTAGACCAACAATCATATAAAAAGAAGTGGTTTTACCTGCTCCATTTGGTCCTAGTAGTCCAACAATTTCTCCTTGATTAACCTCAAGAGATACGTCTTTTACTACTTTACGTCCACTATAGGACTTCATTAAGTTTTCGGCTCTAAGCTTCATTTGGTGTATTTAATTATGCTAAAAATAGTCATTTCGGTAAAACTATTAAAAAAGTGTTACTTTTTTATATAAAGTTTAACCTTGTTAGTAGTAGAAATTAAAAGTTGCACAAGTTTTTTAACTGGTCTTTCTAACCTGTTTTTTTTGTTTTTTAGTATCTTTTTTTATTACAATTCTAGAAATATGTATGCTAACTTCATATAAAACTAAAACAGGAATGGCTACAATAATTTGACTAGCAATATCTGGAGGAGTTATTATAGCAGATAAAATTAAAACAATAACTAAAGCAAATTTTCTGTATTTACGTAAAAACTGAGGAGTCACTAAACCTACTTTTGTTAAAAAGTAAATTAAAATAGGCAGCTCAAAGATAATACCAGAAGCAATAACAGCAGCTCTAACCAAGCCAACGTATGATGAAATGTCAATCTCGTTTGATACGTCACTACTAACAGAGTAAGTTCCTAAAAAGTTTATAGATAATGGTGTAATAATATAATAGCCAAACAAGACACCCATAAAAAATAGAAGAGAGGATATAATTATAAAACCTGTTGATGTTTTCTTTTCTTTTGATGTTAATCCTGGACTAATAAATTTCCATAATTGGTAAATAACATAAGGGAAAGCAACAATAAAACCTGCGTAAATAGAAGTCCAAATATGAATGGAGAATTGTCCAGCCATTTCGCGATTTTGAATAATAAAAGGAAAGGAATCTGCACAAAAACTCATGTCTTCCATTCCAAAAACTTGTGACATATTACACAACCATTGATAGGTTGGAAACGTCATTTTTTGAGGCGCAAATAGAATGTTGTCAAATAATATACTTGGAAAACAAAAAGCTACAGTACCACAAATTACAACAGCAGTTACTATTCTAATTAAATGCCATCTTAAATCTTCAAGATGATCTAAAAAAGACATCTCATTTACATCTTTTTTTGCCATTATAAAATACCTTCTCTAATTAAATCGTGTAGATGTACTACACCTGCATAATTACCATCTTTTTCTACTAATAATTGAGATATTCCATTGTTTTCCATAATCTCCATTGCATCAATAGCCATAGCATCTTCTTCGATACGCTTTGGGTTAGCACTCATAATATCTTTTGCTGTTAAATCTGAAAAACTATCTGCTTTACTAAGCATACGACGTAAATCTCCATCTGTAATAATACCAGCAATTTTACCATTTTCTGTAACTGCTGTAACACCTAACATTTTTTCAGAAATCTCTACAATTACCTGTTTAATATTAGTGTCTAAAGCAACTTCTGGTTTTTGATTTACAGAAGAAATATCTTGAACTCTTAAATATAATTTTTTCCCTAAAGCACCTCCAGGATGGTATTTTGCAAAGTCCTTACTTGAAAAACCTCTTAACTCTAATAAACTAACTGCCAAAGCATCACCTAAAACTAATTGTGCAGTAGTACTAGTTGTTGGAGCTAAATTATTTGGACACGCTTCTTTTTCTACAAAAGCATTTAAAACATAGTCTGCTTGTTGGCCTAAAAATGACTCTTTATTACCAGTAATGGCAATCATTTTATTTTTAGCATTTTTAATTAAAGGCACAAGGACTTTAATTTCTGGAGTATTTCCGCTTTTAGAAATACAAATCACCACATCATCCTGTAAAATCAATCCTAAATCTCCATGTATGGCATCTGCTGCATGCATAAAAACCGCAGGAGTACCTGTAGAATTTAGTGTTGCAACAATTTTAGTTGCAATAATTGCACTTTTACCAATACCAGTAATAATAACACGACCTTTAGAATTGTAAATTAATTCTACAGCTTCTGCAAAATCGTTATCTATTAAATCAGATAGGTTTAAAATAGACTGTCCTTCTAATTTAATAGTCTCTTTTGCGCTACTAATAATGGACGTTTTAGTTTTCAATGTGTTTATTTTTTTTGGTTTATAAAGATTTTACTATCTTTAATTTTAATCTAAAAAAACTATAACAGTTTAATAGATTGATATTGACGACAAATTTAGCGAAAAAATTGAGAGGGGAATTCAATTCTTAGCAACTATTTAAGTTTGTCAAAAGTAAAAGTGTGTAAATAATAATTTAATACGAAGTAAAATCTAGTGAAAAGCGATCTGCATTCAGCACTAAAAAAATACTTTGGTTTTGACGAGTTTAAAGGACTTCAAGAACCAGTTATTAAAAGTATTTTAAAAAAGAAAAATACATTTGTAATCATGCCAACTGGTGGAGGTAAAAGTTTATGTTACCAATTACCAGCGTTAATGCAAGAAGGAACAGCAATTGTTGTGTCACCTTTAATAGCCTTAATGAAAAACCAAGTAGATGCTATTCGTGGTATTTCTAACGAAAATGGTGTAGCGCACGTGTTAAATTCGTCTTTAAATAAGACCGAAATAAAGCAAGTCAAAGAAGACATAACTAATGGTATTACAAAATTACTTTATGTAGCACCAGAGTCGTTAACAAAAGAAGAAAATGTAGAGTTTTTACGTACAGTAAAAATCTCTTTCATGGCAGTAGATGAAGCCCATTGTATTAGTGAATGGGGTCACGATTTTAGACCAGAATACCGTAATTTAAGATCTATTATAAAACGTATTGGTGATAACATTCCAATTATTGGATTAACAGCTACAGCAACACCTAAAGTACAAGAAGATATATTGAAAAACTTAGGAATGAATGATGCAGAAACTTTTAAAGCATCTTTTAATAGACCTAATTTATATTACGAAATACGTCCAAAAACTAAAAATGTAGATTCAGATATTATTCGTTTTGTAAAACAAAACGAAGGAAAATCTGGTATTATATACTGCTTAAGCAGAAAACGTGTGGAAGAGTTAGCACAAGTTTTACAAGTTAATGGTGTAAAAGCTGTACCATATCATGCTGGATTAGATGCTAAAAAACGCTCTAATCATCAAGATATGTTTTTAATGGAAGATATTGATGTAGTAGTGGCTACCATTGCTTTTGGAATGGGAATAGATAAGCCTGATGTGCGTTTTGTTATACATCATGACATCCCAAAAAGTATAGAAAGCTATTATCAAGAAACTGGACGTGGAGGACGTGATGGAGGAGAAGGACATTGTTTAGCCTATTATGCTTATAAAGACATAGAAAAATTAGAAAAATTTATGTCTGGTAAGCCAGTAGCAGAACAAGAAATTGGACAAGCATTATTACAAGAAGTTGTAGCTTTTGCTGAAACGTCTATATCTAGACGAAAGTTTATTTTGCATTATTTTGGAGAAGAATTTGATAACGAAACTGGTGATGGAGGAGATATGGACGATAATATGCGTCATCCAAAAGAACAACAAGAAGCAAAAGACGATGTAAAATTAGTATTAGAAATTGTTGATGCTACTAACGAAAAATATAAGTCTAAAGAGTTGGTTAATGTTATTACAGGTAATTCTAATGCATTAATAAGTTCTCATAAAACAGATACACAACCCTTTTTTGGAAAAGGAAAAGATAAAAATAAGGCCTATTGGATGGCATTAACGCGACAAATATTAGTCGCTGGAATGCTTAAAAAAGATATTGAAACTTATGGTGTGATTAAACTAACGCCTAAAGGACAAATTTTTATAACTAAGCCAACATCCTTCATGATGACTAAAGATCATGATTTTGGTGACGATTCTGATAATAGTATCATTACCGCTAAAGGTGGGAGTGGAGCAGTTGTAGATGAAGCATTAATGAAAATGCTTAAGGATTTACGTAAAGGCAATGCTAAAAAATTAGGAGTTCCTCCTTTTGTTATTTTTCAAGACCCTTCTTTAGAAGATATGGCATTAAAATATCCGATTTCTGTTTCAGAATTATCTAACGTTCATGGTGTTGGAGAAGGTAAAGCTAAAAAATATGGAAAAGATTTTGTAAAATTAATCGAACAGTATGTTGAAGAAAACGACATTATTAGACCTGACGATTTAGTTGTAAAATCTACAGGAAGTAACTCTGCACTTAAGTTATATATCATACAAAATGTAGACAGAAAATTACCACTTACAGATATCTCATCAGCAAAAGGAATGGAAATGGCTGCTTTTATAAAAGAAATGGAAGCTATCGTATATTCTGGAACTAAACTAAATATTGATTATTGGATTAATGATATTTTAGATGAAGAGCAGCAAGAAGAAATTCATGATTATTTTATGGAATCTGAAACCGATAAAATTGATGATGCAATAGATGAGTTTGATGGTGATTATGACGATGAAGAACTGCGCTTATATCGTATCAAATTTATTAGTGAAGTTGCTAACTAGTAACCAATCTCAGTAACTGCTTTTAGTAAAATAATTAATTTCCTTCAGAAACGTTTTCAAAAGGAGCAAAAACCATTGTGTCTTTTTTAATCTTTAGTGTAATACTTTTTATAGTAGATCGCTTTAGGTTTTCAACGGTTTCTTTTTCAGTTTCAAAATCAATTCTAGTAGCAAAACCTTCAAAAACATCTACATTTTCAGATTCTATCTCATCCATGTCAGATTTTAAATCTAAAGTATAATTGTCACCTTCAATTAAAAGTGTTGCTCCAGTTTTAGTTTTGGTTTTTAGCTTTCCAATAACATAAGTTTGTAAATAATAATAACCACCAAGTTCATTATAACCACCATAAATAACATTTTGTGATGCAACACCTAAAGGTTCTCCATCTCCATGTTTTATAATAGTTTCAATATAATCACTATCATTTATGTCTTCTTTTGTTTTCTTCTTAAAACTGCTAAAAATTCCCATATGTTGAAATTAAATTTTGTCAAAACTACTAAAAATTAGTCCATTCAAACTTTTAACTTTTAACTTTTAAACTTGAAATTTTGTTTCATATCTTTGCACCTCATTAAAAAACAATGTAATGCAAGACGGTTTATACGCAAAATTTAATACAACAAAAGGCGAAATTTTAGTCGCTTTAGAATTTGAAAAAACGCCAGGAACAGTTGGTAACTTTGTAGCTTTAGCAGAAGGAAACATGGAAAACGAGGTGAAGCCTCAAGGAACACCTTACTATGATGGTTTAAAGTTTCATAGGGTTATTCCTGATTTTATGATACAAGGTGGTTGTCCACAAGGGACAGGAACCGGAAATCCTGGATATAAATTTGATGACGAGTTCCATCCACAATTAAAGCATAGTGGACCAGGAGTTTTAAGTATGGCTAATTCTGGACCAGGAACAAACGGAAGTCAGTTTTTTATTACGCATATAGCTACAGATTGGTTAGATGGTAATCATACCGTTTTTGGAAATGTTGTAAAAGGTCAAGATGTTGTTGATGCAATTGCACAAGGAGATCAAATAGATACGTTAGAGATTGTTAGAGTTGGTGCAGATTCCGAAAAGTTTAATGCAATTGAAGCGTTTAGAACATTTGAAGGAGCAAGAGAGAAACGTGTTGCTGCAGAGCGTGAAGCAAAACGTGCAGAGTTAGATAAATTAGCAGCAGGTTTTGAAGAAACTGCTAGTGGATTGCGTTACCAAATCATCCAAAAAGGAACTGGTAAAAAAGCAGAAAAAGGAAATCAAGTATCTGTACATTATAAAGGACAATTAGCAGACGGAACTGTATTTGATAGTTCTTACAAGCGTAATCAACCTTTAGATTTTCAAGTAGGAGTTGGTCAAGTAATTTCTGGTTGGGATGAAGGGATCCAATTATTAAACGTTGGCGATAAAGCACGTTTTGTAATACCATCTGACTTAGGATATGGAGCAAGAGGAGCAGGAGGAGCAATTCCTCCAAATGCTGTTTTGGTTTTTGATGTAGAGTTAGTTGCAGTAAGCTAAATAAAAATGCTTTTGGCTTCTAGCCTTTAGCTTTTAAAAATATAACCTCAAAAGATTTAAATCTTTTGAGGTTTTTTAATTACATTTATAATTATGACTAACCAACAATTAGAACAACTTAAATACCCAATAGGTAAATTTGATTGTCCATCAAATATTTCTGAAGCTACTATCGAAGCTTGGGTTTCTATTTTAGAACATTTTCCTAGCCGATTGGAGCAATTAGTTGCTAATTTGTCTGATAAGCAATTAGATACGCAATACAGACCAAAAGGGTGGACAGTTAGACAGGTTGTGCACCATATTGCAGATAGCCATCATAATAGTTACACGCGTTTTAAATGGGCTATGACAGAAGATAATCCAATGATAAAAGCTTATGATGAAAACGCTTGGGCAATCCAGCACGATTATAATCAGCCTATTGAAGCCTCTTTACTACATATAAAAGCCATACACGCTAAATTAGTACACTTTGTAAAAAGATTAAGTGTTGATCAATTAAAGCGCACGTTTATTCATCCAGAAGGAAATGAAACAGTCGCTTTAAACGAAAATTTAGGTATTTATGCTTGGCATAGTAACCATCATTATGCGCATATTGAAGGTTTAATGAAGCGTCAAGGTTGGATTTAAAAAGTTAAAACTAGTTTACATCTTGCATTTTTTTTAAGTTATCTTTTGTTTCAGAAATCTCAAAGTTTATTTAGCAACGCGAGAAAATTCCGAAGAAATTTTCTAAATAAGCACTTGCCTAAGCAATTAATTATACACGTCTTAAGTTTGCAATTCACTAAATTTAAGTATTAATCAGAAAGAACAAAAGAGAGAAATAAGATTACTATACACGGTGAAGCTTTAGACTTCGACAACATTGATAATCCTCTCTCTTTTACTACTTAAACTTCGTTCAGTTCTGTGAGACCTAGATCTCGATTTTAAGTTGTTGAAATGTGAGTAGCTTCTGTTCTTTCCAAATTTTAAGTTGTTATGACTAAAGATAAAAAATTTTATGGTATTGACATTAGTAAAAATGTTTTTGATGTCTACAGTAAAACAAAAGGACATTATCAATTACAAAATGATGAAAAAGGCTTTAAACAGTTATTAAAAAGTTTACCCAAAAAGGCATTAGTAGTCATGGAGGCTACAGGTTATTATCATTACAGATTAGCACAGTTTTTGTATAAAAATGGAGTGTTAGTTTCTGTAGTTAATCCATTATCTGTAAAACGCTTTATCCAGATGAAATTAGCAAAAGTAAAAACCGATAAGAGCGATGCAAAATCCATTTGTGAGTACGGAACCATTAACGAGGTTCCATTGTATAATGGGCTAACAGATGTGCAAGCAGAATGCTTACAGCTGTTTAGATTACTGGATAGTTACGTTAAAAAAAGTACAGCCACAAAAAATAAAATTCATGGCGAGAACACTTTAGGAATACCATCAAAAACGGTTTATCAATCCTTAAATCGCGACTTAAAGCATTTAAAGAAAGAGATTTTACATTTAGAGAAACGCCTTTTAGAATTAGTAAAACAAGAACAACAAGCGCAATTAACATTATTGCAAACCATACCAGGAATAGGGATGAAAACTGCATTATTTTTAATAGTAGTCACAGATGGTTTTAAGAAGTTTGAAACTGCATCACAACTTTGTAGTTACGTTGGAATAACACCAACCATTAGGGAATCAGGAAGTAGCGTAAGAGGACGAAGCAGAATAAGTAAAGTAGGAAATAAGAAGCTTCGGAATTTAGTTTTTTTAGCAGCGTTTTCTGCCTATAAATATAACAAAGCCTGTAAAGCTTTATTTGACCGAATTGTAGCAAAAGGAAAGAGTAAAAAACTAGCATTAATAGCAGTCGCAAATAAACTACTAAAACAAGCTTTTGCAATAGCTAAAAGTGGACTACCTTATGATGAAAACTTTGTTTCAAAATTAACTTAAAATCGCTTGTTTTTTAACTCAGTTCTTTGTTGTAAAACGTTTTTTTTTAGTTTCTATTTAAAATACTTAGGTTCCAAATACAAAGAATTATTACCCAAATCGTATATAAGATTCATTTTGTTTAAAACAATGTTCCCTAATGCTCCAATATGAGAATCACTTGCATTTGTCCCTAGTTTGGCTTTTGATAAACTCGCTATAACATTATAGAATGAGTAGTCGCTAATCTTTATTTCTTTTACTAATACTAAAGGTGATTTATATAAGATTCCATTAGAATCCATACTATTTGAGCTACCAACTATTTTAAGTTTATTTTCAAGATTTAAATTTGTAACAGCTGTGCTATTAAACGAAATTCTGTCATCAGCACCTGTGTCGAGCATAAACCAATCTTCATATAATGAACCGTTTAGCATAAATGAAGATTTAATTAATGGTACGCCATTGTCCATTTGCACTTCAAGTCTTTTTTTCTTCCCTTTATATCTATATGTTTTTGGATCGTATAGTTTAATTGTTTTTCTATCATAGTTTATGTCAACCACGTAATTAAGAAAAAATTCGCATCCAATAATTCCATCAAAATCAACACTTTCATATGGAATTGAATAAAGTGTCAAATTTTCTAGTTTGACGTTGCCTAATTCGATTTTATTGTTTGAACTAGACTTGACTGTCGTAATAGAAGAAGCACCTATATTAGTGTCTTCTCCATCAAAATTCAATTTTAATTTATTACGTGCTATACTATCAACTACAACATATGAGCTTGCTCCAGTATCAATGTTAAATATTAATGAATCTTCTTCATTAACTTTTACTTGCACATATAATTGATTATCATTTCTTAATTCAAACGGAAACGTACTTAATGGTTTGTTTACACTTTTTGATGTTGTAGATAAAACAGTTGAATTATTTTGAATAGAGCAGCCAGTTATAGTTGCCGCTAATAATAAGAATATTATGTATTTCATATTTTTTCTTTTTTTACTAACTCAATCAAACGCCCTTCATTATCATTTTTGAAATTTGAATATAATTGAATTACGTTGTTACTAATTACATTTAATTGCTCTAATAGTTTCTTCTGTTCAGATGTATTTATTTCACTCAACGAGATTTTTGTAGCAAATTGTTCCTCTTGTTCAAGAAAAATGCAAGTTTGCTTCCCTTTTTCTGTTAAGTATAAATTTAGGTTACGCTTATCTGTTTGTTCAATTTTTTTAATTACATAACCCTTTGCTACTAATTTTTTTATTGCTTTAGCAGTAGTTGTTTTATCGACTAAAAGATTTAACGACAAATCTTGTTGGTTAATACCTGGATTTTCTTTTACTCGCAGTAAAAACTGATATTGTCCTTTTTCCAGATTTATAGATTTCATTAAAAAATCCGAAAATGAGTTTAGCGCCCTATAAATTTTTCCGATTTCCCTTAATATTTCTTTATTCATTTTAATGTTAGATGAAAGTTCAACTAACACAAATCTACAAAAAATTAGTTGAATGTTCAACTAATGTGATTTTTTTTTAAATGTTTTACAACGGTTAGTATAAGAATAGTAAGGGATTAAAACGCACTTACTTTTCGGTTTAGCACTTAGCCAAATTTACAATTTTACCGTTATTTTTCGTCTAACCATCAAATTGTAAATTTGGCGGACTTTGGTAATATGCACTAGCCTTTGATTAAGCACTAAAGCCCTTATTATTTTTATACATTGTTGTGCGTTCGTTTTTATTTTCCAGTCATTACATCGTATTCTTTCGGTATTTCCAAGCCATTAAATTTGTTTGTCAGTCCGTACAATATCATTAAAGTCAGTATTATTCCAATAATCAGAATAATGTAGGATTGTTTATTCGGCTCAATTCCAATAATTTTATTTTTCATTTTTTTTGAATGAACAGCAGAAATATGCCCAAAAAATAAAATTATAGCAAGTCCATAATATGGTATAAAAAACAAGTTTAGAGGGAATGTATTTAATCCCGCAACTCCAAAATAAAAGTTGGTATCTAAATTCAGAATTAATCTACCATATAAAACTGCAGTTAAATGGATTAATAAGAAAAAAGCAAGATAAAGACCACTCCAAATTTGCAATCTTTCAAAAAAGTCAGATACATTTTTCCGTTTTTTTAAGAATAGCTTTATTCCTGAAACAATTTGAATCCCAACTGCGAAAAGTAATATAGTTTCGGCAATTAAATTTCTATAAACAACTCTAAAGTCATTCATTAATTCAATATGGGCTTTGGCTCCAAAAATACTATAAAAGTGATTAAACAGGTGTAATCCCACGAAAATGGAAATGATAACTCCAGAGAAATAATGTATACGTTTCATTTTTTTTGACAAAAATCAACTTAAAAATTAAGTTGTCATTTGATTTATATCAAATTCGGGTTTTTATATTTCGAATTCTGCTTAATGTTTCAAGTGTAATCCCAATATACGAGGCTATATGCGTTAGTGGAATTCTTTGAGTAATGTCTGGTCGAATGGATAAAATATTATCATATTTCTGTTCTGCCGAATGAAATTGCATAGACGAAATTCTTTCCTGTTGTTGTAACATTGTTTTTGTCACAACTATTTTACTTAAACGTTCAAAATCACTGTACTCATTAGATAGTTTTTCTACATCTGTTCTTGATATCTCCAATAATATGGAATCTTCCAGCAGTTCTATAAAATGTGGACTTGGGACATTGAGAAAAAAACTATTTATAGAACTAATAAAATCATTATCGAAAGCAAACCAATCAGAAATATCTTTTCCATCTTTCAAATAGTATGCTCTTGCACATCCATTAAAGATGAAAAATGTTTTATCAGAATATTGTCCTTCTTTGACAAGTATTTCACCTTTTGGCAGAACTAAAACGTTAGAACTATTGGATAATTTCTGTTGACATTCAAAAGACAATTTTGAATATGTTTCACTAATCTGATTTATTATTTCTTTTTTATTTACTTTCATTCAGTAATGACGCACAAACGTTTATGTGTATGATTTCGTTGCGTGTTTAAGCCATAAAGTTAGCAAATAAAAACCGAATAAAAAATCCGTGAAGATTTTCGTAAGTAGGCTAAAACTAGCAATGAAATTATACACGTCTTAAGTTTGCAATTCACTAAATTTAAGTATTAATCAGAAAGAACAAAAGAGAGAAATAAGATTACTATACACGGTGAAGCTTTAGACTTCGACAACATTGATAATCCTCTCTCTTTTACTACTTAAACTTCGTTCAGTTCTGTGAGACCTAGATCTCGATTTTAAGTTGTTGAAATGTGAGTAGCTTCTGTTCTTTCCAAATTTTAAGTTGTTATGACTAAAGATAAAAAATTTTATGGTATTGACATTAGTAAAAATGTTTTTGATGTCTACAGTAAAACAAAAGGACATTATCAATTACAAAATGATGAAAAAGGCTTTAAACAGTTATTAAAAAGTTTACCCAAAAAGGCATTAGTAGTCATGGAGGCTACAGGTTATTATCATTACAGATTAGCACAGTTTTTGTATAAAAATGGAGTGTTAGTTTCTGTAGTTAATCCATTATCTGTAAAACGCTTTATCCAGATGAAATTAGCAAAAGTAAAAACCGATAAGAGCGATGCAAAATCCATTTGTGAGTACGGAACCATTAACGAGGTTCCATTGTATAATGGGCTAACAGATGTGCAAGCAGAATGCTTACAGCTGTTTAGATTACTGGATAGTTACGTTAAAAAAAGTACAGCCACAAAAAATAAAATTCATGGCGAGAACACTTTAGGAATACCATCAAAAACGGTTTATCAATCCTTAAATCGCGACTTAAAGCATTTAAAGAAAGAGATTTTACATTTAGAGAAACGCCTTTTAGAATTAGTAAAACAAGAACAACAAGCGCAATTAACATTATTGCAAACCATACCAGGAATAGGGATGAAAACTGCATTATTTTTAATAGTAGTCACAGATGGTTTTAAGAAGTTTGAAACTGCATCACAACTTTGTAGTTACGTTGGAATAACACCAACCATTAGGGAATCAGGAAGTAGCGTAAGAGGACGAAGCAGAATAAGTAAAGTAGGAAATAAGAAGCTTCGGAATTTAGTTTTTTTAGCAGCGTTTTCTGCCAATAAATATAACAAAGCCTGTAAAGCTTTATTTGACCGAATTGTAGCAAAAGGAAAGAGTAAAAAACTAGCATTAATAGCAGTCGCAAATAAACTACTAAAACAAGCTTTTGCAATAGCTAAAAGTGGACTACCTTATGATGAAAACTTTGTTTCAAAATTAACTTAAAATCGCTTGTTTTTTAACTCAGTTCTTTGTTGTGTAACGTATTTTTTTTATAATTCAATCCAATTTTGGGTTGTAAGTAATATTTATTGGGTAACTATTGTCAAACAATTTGTTATAATGGAAAGATATACTTGGAAATTTTTCATCAACTGAAAGGTGAAAAACAGTCGTTTTAAAAACGATTCCTAATTCATCTTTTTCTTTTTCATATACTTTAGTTTTGAGACTGTATTTCTCAAATTGATTTATTAGTTTATCGTATTCAATTATCATGTCTAACTCATTTTTGAACAACATTCGTAAATCCCAACCATATACATTCTTGATTTTTTCAGGTTCATAATATTCTATTAAGATGCTTCCTTTTTTAATGTCAGAATTTATATTCGGATGGTTTTCATAAAGAGTTATGAAAGAAACTAATGTTTTTAAATTGCCTTTTGATTCAGAACCATATATATTCTTTTCAAATTCAAAATCTAATTTGGATTCTTTAACTACTTTACTTGGTAATTGATTAAGATTTAAGCCTAAATACAATTTTTGAACTTCACTTTTGAAAGCATTATCATTCTTTTCAAGAATTTTATTTTCATGAGATTCATTTTCACGAGTATCGCATGAACTCATAGTTAATGTAAGTAATAATGATATTGATAAGAGTTTGTTCATATGTTACACAACGTGCTTGTGTATGGCTTGTTGCGTTGGCGAGAACTAAGTTAACAAAAGAAAACTAACCAATAGGAAAATCCGCAGGATTTTCCGAGTACACACAAACCAAGCAATTGGTTATACACGGTGTTAGGGTACGTTTTTATTCGCATTCTTTTAATCCAAGTTTTTCAATTCCACTTCGGTATTTGTCATTAACTCTTAATTCTGCTAATTTATTTTTCCCGATTGGTGAGCTACTTCCAGAAGTATTTATATGATGTTTCTTTAAAATACGTTTTAAACTATCAATATTTTTGGTGCAAATTGTAATCTCTGTCTTATTTTCAAATTCCATAGACCCATTACCTTGATAAAATTCAAATTCGTTTCTGAATGTTTCTAAATATTCTTTATTGCTTTCGGTCAGCCATTCGGTTTTTAGTGTTTCATTTATTCTATTTACTGCTCTTTCTTTGTGTCCAGCAAAAGTCTCAATCATAGCATATCCAATAAGAGTATTTAAGTCAAGTTCATTTCGAATTTCTCCAACCTCGCTTAACTCATAAGCTTTTACATAGTTTTCTTTTGCCTTTTCCATATTTCCATCCAATTCAAAGATTCCTCCTTTTGTTTGAAAGTAATAAGCTGTTTTCTTTTGTTCTTCAGGTAATTGATTTAAAAGTCCAAAAGCTTTGTCAATTTCTTTCTTTTGTCCATAAACACCAAGTAGTGCATAATGAATATTCAGATTAGTTTTGTCAATTTCAAATGCTTGTTTATAGAGTTTTTCAGCTTCATTAATTTCTCCTTTCATTATTAATTCCACAGCTTGGTCATTCAGTTCTATTGCTTTCTTTTTATCAGCATCAGAAACAGAATTATTTTGACAACTAACAACTGCCAAAATCATAATTAAAATTGTTGTAATGTTCTTCATCTCAAATGTACCCTAACGTTTATGTATATGGAAAGTTGCGGTTTTGTATGCGAGGATTTTCCGAAGGAAAATCAGACGTAACAAAACAAGCAACGACCTTTAAATTTAGCCTAAAATAGCAATTTTTTATATACGATGTTGTGTACAGTTTTTTTATTCATTATCTACTATACTCTCTTTCGCTGATTCTGAATAAATTATTTCTTTCAAAATAATAGCGTTGATTTGTACTTTTAATTTATCTTTTTTTTCAGATTCAATTGTTAAAGAATTTGCAGAATCAATTATTTGATTTTCTAATTCCGCGTTGGTTTTTATAGATAATTCTGTTGGGTTATATCTTCCAATTACGCTCCTTACTGCCATACGCAAAATAGGTTCCATTATATAATCCCCATTTTCTTTTTCATCTCGGAAGTATCCTTTTTGGTCAAATGGCTTGCTTTGTTCAGATATAAATAGATAATAATTCTGAATACTTAGTGTGATTTCTTTTCCGTCAGTAGAAAGTGCTTGAATTTTCATCAGTTTCGAAAACTGACGTGATTGATTATTTTTTTGAATGCAACCAAATAGAATTAGTAAAAAGATAGATGATAGAAAAACCTTTTTTATTTTCATTCGTTTTTTGGGTTAAAGTATTTATTTCGCAAATTGTACACAACGTTGTTGTATATGGTTTGTTGCGTGGTTTAAGCACTAAATTTAGCAAATAAAAACCGAATAGAAAATCCGCGAGGATTTTCGTAAGTAGGCTAGAACTAGCAATAAATTATATACGGTGTTACCACACGTTTTTTTATCAGAAGTCATTGTCATAAATGGTCAAATTCAAATTCGTTGGATTCGATTTCGCAATGTCTCTTAATTCTTTATCATATTTTTCAAAAAATGCTGTACACTCAATTTTCAATTCCTTGATATATTCAGCTAATTTTTTCTCAGTAACTACAGTTAAAACACTCAATCCATTTTCTTCAAAAGATTTCGTAGAAACGAAGGTTGAAACAGATTTTTCTTCAAGTTTTATTTCATTATCGTTTGTCAAACTTCCGTCATATAATTCGCCTTCAATTGCTATAATCGGAATGTAAATATTGCAAAACTTGCTATTCGATTCATTCGATTTATTAACTAAATAATCGGTTGCCTTTATAACACTTTGGCTAGCTGAGTAAGAAGAATCATTTTTTTCTGAGAAAGCAGTTACTATGTTATATCCATAGTTGGTCAAATCAGGAAATAGAAGTGGTGAACGAAACTTAGATTCAGAATGGATTTTTTTAATTAATAACTGAGCGTTATTACTTCCGAAAATTGGTAGTTTATCTTTTTGAGTTTGATATTCAGAATCACTTTTTAAAACAATCCACGGTTTTCCGACAACTTTTTTACATTCGACTACAAATGTTAGATTAAACCAAACTTTTTCTACAGATTTCGTTATGTGAGCTATAATATCTGTTTCCCTATATTTTCCAGTTTCAGAATCTTTGAATAAAATTGATTGTCCTATTTGAAAACCACCTTCTTTAAAAGCTTTGGCTACTTTCATTTCAAATGGAAAACCACCTTTATTAATCCATTTTTTGATTCTATCAATTTTGTCCTCCATAGGTTTTTTCAAATGTGTGGTAACGTGATTGTGTATAATTTCGTTGCGTGTTTCAGCAACTAATTTAGCAAATACAAACCGAATAGAAAATCCGCGAGGATTTTCGTAAGTAAGCCTGTACTAGCAATGAATTATACACGGTGTTACCCAACGTTTTTTATTTTCAATAGTCAATTATTCCGTCGTTATGTTTTTCTTTCAGATATTCATTGACGAGTTTATTATAACATTCCTTTTCAGACTGAATCGTACAGCCCATTCCAATGGATTGAATTTTATATTTTTCCTTAAGCGTCTCTACTAATTCAATATCGTAACCAATTCCAAACTGAAAATAAACTATTTCTTCGTTTTTCAAGTCAGTTGCAAATCGTTTTTCCATTTCTCCGCAAGTTTCTATTTCAGAGTATTCAGCGTATAATTTTCCAATTTGAACATATGGATATATTTCTATGAACAAGAATAAGTTTATTGCAAAACAAATTCCAAATGCTCCCAACATAAATTTAGTTAATATATTTCTCCAATTTTTCTTAAAAAGATATATTCCAGCACATAAAATTCCAATTCCGAAAAATCTTTTTGCGTAGGTCAATTCAATAGGCTCAAAACTCGTTTCGTTTAATGCATTAAAATGGTTATAATACGACAAAGCAAATCCAGCAATAGCTAAAATCAGAAGTATATATTTTGTTCTATTTCTCAATTTTTGTCAAATGTTGGGTAACGGTCTTGTGTATGGTTAGTTGCGTGTTTAAGCAACTAATTTAGCAAATAAATCACAGATAGAATATTCCGCAGGAATGTTCGTAAGTCGGCAGTGAACCAAGCAATTAATTATACACGGTGTTACCTACAGTTTTTTTAATTTAATGTAGTGTATATAAAATCCAAAAATAATTTCCGATACATTATTAATTGAAATTTATCTTCTGGAATTTTATTCAGTACCTCAATCAAATATTCGCTTTCTCTTTCTAAATTTCCGTAAGCCTCAAATTTATTAAAAGCTAAACAAAATTGATATTGCCAACTTGACTTGTCAAGAATATGTAATTGTTCAAATAAATAACCGTAACAAGATAAATGAGAATTTATTGGAAATAACAAATAAGGGTCAAAACCTAAATCCGATTTAAGTTTCTCAAAAAATTCAGATTTTATTTCTTTCCGATTCGCTTTTTTTAATAATTCCGAATATCCGCTTTTGCTTATTTCAGTCAGATATTTTTCTTGAAGTAGTGAATTTTCTAATAAACTATGAATATTCTGTTTGTAAATCAGTTTTCCCTCAATCGGTCCAACTTCCGTTACGAGTCGATTATATTTGATTTCAGAGCATAATTCAAACTTTTCGTCCGCAATTAAGTCAGTCGTATTTTTAGTTGAACCACAAGATGTGATTAAAGTCAGAATTATTATTTGAAGCAGTTTTTTCAATATTGTAGGTAACGTGTTTATATATGGTTTGTTGCGTGGTTTAAGCAACTAATTTAGTAAATAATTACAGACAAAGAAAATCCGCGAGGATTTTCGTAAGTAGGCAAAAAGCTAGCAATAAATTATATATGGTGTTGGGCACTGTTATTTTACCATTTTCAATTCATCATTCATTTGATTTCGGAAATAAAAATAAGTGAATATGTAAAAAGGAAGTCCTAAAAAAACATATATCAAAATACTGTTTGAGTCATTTTTCTTTCCTGTTTTTTTATAAAAATCATTTTGATTCATAAATGACTTTACTAAAAACACAAAATATAGTATTATCGAAATCCAATTAATTATTAGAATTATTGATGCTAATAATTCAGAGTTTCGTTCGAAAACAGAAGCAAGAATATTCGTGATTAACACTATTCCGTAAAGTATAAAAGCAATTTTTGAATTCCGACTAAATAATTTATGTATTCCTTTTGCAGATTCGTAAGAGTGATTTTCAAAATTCCCAGATAATTCCAGTTGTTCTTTGTTAATTCCTCTTCTCTCTAAAATTCCAAGTGCAATATTTCTCAAATCATTATCATAACCATATTGCTTATAATTTTTCACAATGTCAATCAATTTTCCGTTTTCGAATGATTCAAGTTTAGAATTTATGTTTGTCATTTGTTAATCTCGTTCTAATAGTGCCCAACGGTTTTGTATAAGATTAGTGGCGTGTTTAAGCACTTAATTTAGCAAATAAACACCAGATAGAAAATCCGCGAGGATTTTCGTAAGTAGGCTAGAACTAGCCATTAATTTTATACGGTGTTGTGCATAGTATTTTTATTTTTCTCCTTTTGGGATTTTTCCGTTCATCCATTCCTTAATTTGAAGTTCAGAACCTGGAAGCATTGCCATTTGTTTAGTTTCCATTTCAATAACACAAAAAGCAAGAATGTGAAAGTTCGAGTTATTATATTTTTTTGCTATTTCGTCATTTCCAACTTCTGAAACGTATCCCAACAATCTTAATATCTTTCCTTCTTTTTCATATCCGCTTTTCACTAATGAAGCTATCCAAATGGTTTTTCCACCTTCCAATTTGACTTGATAGTAAGGTTTGTCATTTTGAGCAGTGTGAACTTCTGTCACCAATCCATTAAAGGCAACTATTTCTCCATTTCGTTTTTTAATTTTTTTCAAGTCTTTACTCTCAAAATTTGTTGGACAAGGGTTTTCAGTGCCAGATTCAGTCGAACTTTCTACGTCAGTTTTGATTAGCTTTCTAATTTTTTCACACTTTTCATTTAACTTTGGAATGATTCCATTTTTCACTTTCTCTAAAGCTCCTTTTTGAACTAAAATTTTATGTTCAGTTGAGTCAACAATGTTAAAGATGAAATTAAATTCCTTGTCGTAACATCTGTTAAATTCAGGTTTTATTTCCGAGTATTCTTTTAATTCGTCACTCATACATTCACAGATTTTGTCCGATATTTTTTCGGTAATCGTTTCAACGCTTTGAGCGAAACTTGTCAGGCTTATTAAAGTCAAAATTATTGTCGTTATTTTCTTCATTCTCGTGATTTCGGATATTATGCACAACGGTTTTGTATAAGATTAGTTGCGTGGTTTAGCAACGAATTTAGCAAATACAAACCGAATAGAAAATCCGCGAGGATTTTCGTTAGTAGGCTCGTACCAAGCAATTAATTTTATACGTTGTTACCACACGTATTTTATTTACGAAATCCAAGTTCCCTCAATTTTATCTATTATCCATTTTCCGCTGTCATTTTTCTTGATAAAAATTCTAAAGCCACTTCCGTTTAAAATTCCCATAGTATAACCTCCATTCAGCACGCCAGTATTTTTAGTTTTGTCAAATATTATTCCACCAAAGTGAATGCTTGCTGCAATAAAAAAGTCATATTCAGTTCGCCAAAATTCACGTCCATTTGGGAATTCCGAGCGATATTTGAATTTAATCTTTTCATTGTTTGATTTCAGTCTATTAAGGTCAATTTTATATTTTTCAAATCCACCAATAGAATCAGAAATCACTAAATATATTAAAGCATTATCTCTTTCCAGAAAGTCTTTTTTTCTTTCCCATTTTTTAATATCGTTTTTATACTTGTCAGTTTGTTTATAGTCCTGAATTCCTTTGTCAATATCGTTTTTATATTCTTCTTTTTGGAAAAATTCGGGCGGTGGCGGTGGTGGTGGGGCTAGTCTTTTCTCGTAGTAGATTGAATCTAAAATAGCAGGAAATACTTCGTAGAAAACGTTTTGTTCAAATTCCGTTTCACTTATGACTTTTTCTTCTTTACAATTCCAGAAAAACAAGGTCAAAATCGAAAAGACGAATATTGATTTCAGCGTTTTTTTCATATGTGTGGTAACGTTGTTGTATATGGTTTGTTGCGTGGTTAAGCACCTAATTTAGCAAATAAAAACCGAATAGAAAATCCGCGAGGATTTTCGTAAGTAGGCTAGAACTAGCAATAAATTATATACGGTGTTACCACACGTTTTTTATTTTATTTCGATTTCAATTTCTTTTGACATTTTCGAATAATAAAACACCTGAATTTTATACTTTCCTTTCGGTAAAGTGCTTTTCGGATTAGATTCAGTTTGTTTTAAAATTGGAATTTTTAATAAATCAACAGAATATTCTTTTGTTTCGTTTGGCTTGAGTTCAATTTCATATTCTTTTAAGTCGTCTGGTGAAAATAATTGAGAACTTAATATATGACTTGAAATTTGGCTTGTTAATTTTACATTATTTAAATCCGTTATTGATGCTCCAGTTCCGATTGGATGATCCCAATAATCTCTAATCATTATTTTTTCGTTTTTATCAGATTCGTTTTTCCAAATCAGTTTTATTTCAATTGGTTTTCCCGCATAATATTCTTTTCCCGCTTTAATATTAAATTCAACTTTGTCGGAAGTCGGATAACCAGAAAATTGAGTTTGAGCATTTAATTCCGCATTCAGATTTTCTTTTTTCGCATCTTCTTTAACTCCTTTTGCAAAGCCGAACATTTCAATTCCGAAATAAGCAATTCCGATAATTATAATTACAATTATTGTTATTAAAACTCCTTTTTTCATTGGTTTCGTCTAATGTGTGGTAACGTGTTTGTACAGGATTAGTTGCGATGTTTAAGCATTAAATTTACTAAATAATTACTGACAAAGAAAATCCGCGAGGATTTTCGTAAGTAAGCAAAAAGCAAGCAATTAATTTTGTACGGTGTTGTGCTTAGTTATTATTCAATTTTAACATTCCATTCTTTTAATATTTCGACCCTTTTTTTCATAATTGAGGTCTCGTCAACTTTATAATATTCCTCTGGGTTATTTACTCCAGTTGTTAAACTCATATTGAAAATTTCTTTTTCCTTTTTGGAATAAAGGTAAGATGGTTCTTTTGGAATATGCATTCTTAATGCTATGATTTCAGCAAGTCCATAAAGATGAACAGGAAATCTTGATTCTTTCTTTTCTTCTTTGGAGAGGAATTTTCTATAGTCTTCCAATATTCCATTATTTAGATAGTTTTTTGTTAAAAAACCATCTCCAATACATAAAATCATCGTTAATGATTTAACTTTCATTAATATGGTTTGAGGATAAATCATAGTTCTTAAATCAAAGCTTTCATTTTCTGAAGTAAACACATATAAACTAGAAGGAATGCAAAATCCCACACCATCTTGATAAGCTTCTTGTATCATTTTGAAATTACTACTTTCTATTATGCTTTTTGCTATTTTAGTATATTCAGACTCTTCTAATTTTAAATAATCATTATAAAAGAGACCATAATAAATTTTAGATAACCAAGTTGAAATAAGCATTGTCAATGATTTATCAGGTCCATATTGCATTAACATTCCTCTTTCCTCAGCTTTTAAATCTTCATAAAGTTGTTTTGGACTGTCAAGTAATTCAATAATTCTGTTTTCATATTCACTGCCAAAACCGCTATTACAAGAACTATGTGCAGGTACTTTTATTCTACTATACTGAAAAGCTCCTTCTCCTTTAAGTTCATCTTCTTTTATTCCTAATTTCCCTAGTAAACTATTGGGGATAATATGTTCTAAAGTCTTCTTATCTTCTATTGGTTTAGAACAGAAATAGCATATTTTCTTAATGTCATTCTGTTTTCTAGACATACTTTTATTTAGTTTGGTAATTAAGCACAACGTGTTTGTGTATGATTTCGTTGCGTGTTTCAGCAACTAATTTAGCAAATACAAACCGAATAGAAAATCCGCGAGGATTTTCGTAAGTAGGCTAGAGCCTAGCAATGAATTATACACGTTGTTGCCATTTCGTTTTTTATTCCGCTATTATTTTTTCAACTTTTATTTCAATCAAATTCTCAATATTTTGTATTTGAGATTCAGTTAGATTATTAATAAACACAATAATATCTGGATTAAGATTGTTTGATAATTTTTTTAGTTCTTCAATTTTTCCTTTACTAATATATGTCCGAGAACTAAGAGGTAAATCTAACATTTTTGAGCCTCCTGGTTTTTTACTTCTAGAAACTCCTCTTCTTTGAACTAATTCTCCAATTATTTTTCCACCTTGATTTATAATTTGACTCCTAATAGGAATAAGATATTCTTCAAGATTTAATTTCGATGAAACCAATCCTGAAATAATTATTTTTTTTCCACTTATTTGGTTCATTTATTTTTTTATCAGCGTTGAGTAAATTCAGTTAGAGTGTTATTCCGCTATACTTTTCAATTCAGTTTCTGCTTACACAAACGAACTAAAAAATCCGATGCTATTTTAATTTTTATTTTACTCAACTATAGTCAGTTTTCATAAACTATAATTTTTCGATTCAGAGTGCGTTCCGAAATGAATGGCAACGTGTTTGTATATGGTTTGTTGCGTGGTTTAGGACGTAATTTAGCAAATAAAAACCGAATAGAAAATCCGCGAGGATTTTCGTAAGTAGGCTAGAAACAGCAATAAATTATATACGGTGTTGTAGCCAGTTATTTTTTCAGTTCGTGTGTTTCTAATAGATAAATTGCCAAAGTAGAAGCTGCACCAACTGCTAATTTTGCGTGTCTTGGTTGTAAACCTTTAAATTTTCCGTCTTTTCCGTGTCCGCTACCATATTCATTTCGAACTTCTCCAATTCCTTGGACGACTGATGATAAACTACCTAAAATTTGTTTTATTGAACTTGCAGCTTTTGCTTCATTCGGAATATCATCTGGTGTTAGTTTCAATAATTTAGTCGTTTCTTTCATCAATTTCGGCAAGTCCCAATTTTTGTCATATTCCTCTTTTCTTTCGTCAAATATTGATTTACAAGAAGTTTCAATTAATTCTTTTGCTAAACCAATTGAAATATGTGGGGAATTCTCAATTGAAGATTCCATTAAATTAATTTGTTGAGAAACGTAATCTGCGTTTAAAATCTTTTTTATTTCATTCCCTTTTTTCTCGATAGATTCTTTTCCGTTTATTTTAATTCTACCGACAAAAATTGGTTTATTTGATATTCTTGTCTTTTCAACAATTTCGAAATTATCATCGGTTAAATTGTCGTTAAAAATCTGAAGTAATTTACTAACTTCTGACTTATCTGCTCTGACTAAAGGATGAATCATTTCGCAAAGAAAATCCAGAAATTTTGAGTCGTCACAATTTAAAAGATTAAACCTGTCATCATTAAAAATCCAATCATCTTCCCAATCATAATTATTTACTCGATGTTGCCAAATATCTCCAGCTGCATTCGGAAAACGGTCGTCTTTAGAAACCATATTTTCCAAATCAAACATTCGTGATAAAAAATTTGATTCTTCAAGTCTTCCAGCATACCAAAATCCTTCGACTTGGATAAAGTCAAATATATTTTGTCTTGTTATTTGAGATATTTTGTTCAATGAGTTTCGGTTTTTTTTAATTGGCTACAACGGTATTGTGTATGGTTAGTTGCGTGGTTAAGCAACTAATTTAGCAAATAAATCACAGATAGAATATTCCGCAGGAATGTTCGTAAGTCAGCAGTGACCTAGCAATTAATTATACACGGTGTTAGCTACAGTTTTTATATTTTCCAATTAAAATTTAGTGCTTTGCATTTCGGACAAATCACATATTCACCTTTAAGGTTATCAACTTTGCAACGATTACATTTTCCGTATTTTGTGTTGATATGCATAAAATTAAATTTAGCGTCAATACTTTTGATATTGTGTAGTGATTCTATTTTGGTGATTAATTCTCCAAGTTTTTTATTTGCTTTTAAATCAGATAGCATCTTTTTTTGTTCAAGAGTATATTCAGGAACTTCAAATTCTTTATCAGAACATTTTTGACAATTTCGTTTCATATTTTTTCGATAGCCTCTTTTAATTTTTCACTATTTAAGCCTTTTGTCAATTCAGTCAAAATGAGACTTTCTTTTATTCCGCTTTCTAGTCCATTTAATGATTTGTCATCATCTATAATTAGAAAGTCAGACGCTTGAAATTCCGTTATAAATTTTAAAATTTCCTCTTTTCGATTTCTGCAATCTGTGTATTCTGGTAAAAATCCAACGATATCTTTTTTTATTCCACGATTTTTAAAAATCAGATTAAATTCGTTCAGAGTTTTCACAGTCCGACGAGTTGAGCTCAACCAAATGTCAAATTCCGCAAGAGTGAGAAGTCTGTTTAGATTTTCAACACAAGATTTATTAAATTCAGAATATCCATCCGAGTGAATTCGGTCGGCTTTCCAAGATGGATTTGTTATTAGCACTCCATCTAAATCTAATATCAAAAGTTTGTCGTTTCTCAAATTGTAGCTAACGGTTACGTATAAGAATAGTGCGGTTTTGTGTGCGAGGATTTTCCGAAGGAAAATCAGACGTAACAAAAGTGCACTAACCTTTGATTAAGCAACTAATTTAGCATTATTTTTATACATTGTTAGGCAAAGTATTTATTTTCTAAAGTCTGATAAAACAAGTTCGAAATTTTTCTTTGCTAATAGAATTTTCTCCTTTGTTTCTAAACTTTCTTTTAGTTCAGGTTTTACGCTTTCGAGTATTGTTTCAAATTCAAGTTCCAAATATTGTTTAAATCCCATTGAAAATAATTGGGATTGAAGAGATTGACAATGAATTTTCATTCGTTCAATATCTATTTTGAAAATTTCTTTTTCAATTTCAATCTTTTTGTTTCTATCAGAGTGTTTGAAATCAGGATGGATAGGTTCTTTTACAGGGAAACTATCTTTGTGTTTAACACAATTACAAATGTAACTAACCCTCTTTGTTATGTCGAATTGATAGTGTGATTTGTAAATGTCAATATTGTATTCTTTTTTACAATATTTCTCTAAAGTCAGTAAGTTATTTTCTTCTCTTAATTCCGCAAACAGAAAATTAGTCGCAGCAACTAAATCTTTTAGATAAGATTCATATTTATGAAATAATCCAACGTACCCAAGTCGGATTGTTTCATACAAATTGTCTTTTAAATCTTGCTTTGAGATGTTTAATAAACTCTTGTATTTTGATTTTGAAATATGTGTCCAACTGTCAGCAATTGACCTGTTCGCTGCTGGAATGTAATAATTCAAAAATAGAGTCTGAAAAGATTCCATTTCCGATGTAGATTTCACTATTAAATCAAAAAGTCTTTGTCCTTCTTCTGACTCTTGTAGTTTTTCAAAGTCATTAATTTTAGCAAAATTCACAGAAAGGTTATCAATTAGCAAGTCAATTGGATTTATCTGTCGTTTCTTCATATTTTGCCTAACGGTCTAGTATAAGAATAGTAGCGGATTTACACGCACTGACTTTTCGGTTAAACACAGACCTTTTTTATTATTATCTACTTTTGTTTTAGCGATTAAACCGCTATTATTTTTATACATTGTTGTACACTGGCTTTTCTTTCCGCAAACTTGCTAGCGTTGGTAAAGACATACTCTTTTGCAATTTTTGGCTTGTGTGGTGGCTGAAGCGAATTGCAAATGTGTATGGCTTTTAGCGTTGGCTTTCAGTCTGTTTATATTTTTCCTTATAATAACTCAATTCATTATAAATTCCATTATCTAAAATTCGCCAATATTTCCAACCGTTTATACTAGTTTTCGTAATTGCTCTTCCAGCTCCACTAGGAAAATGAAAAGTTTTCATTTCATTATCTATTTCAAATGTTATTGCTCCTTCTTTATCTAGGGTGCCAACTATTTCATTATTCGGTGATGAATATACCTTAGTTCCGATTTTAATAATTCCAGCGTCTATAATCATTTTTAAGGTTATATCTGGTATTTCTTCGTAAGCCATATTCTAGTCTTTTACTGCAAAACGAATTCGATACAATTGCTTTAATGAATTCTTAATTGGTTCGTAATATTCTGAAATACCATATATTTCCATTAAATTATTTTCAAAAGTAATTCTGTCTGCTGATTCTAATTCCTGTTCAAGTGGTAATCTGTTTCGTTGCATAATTGGTCTAAACAATTCTATAATCTGTAACTTTTGGTCAGCTGTCAAAATGTTAGGATTCAAAATTTTAAAGTCTCGTTCGAATTTTGTTGCTCTCAAATCTAATGCTCCTAAACCGCGACCAAAACCAAAACTTTCAATTAAAAATAGACTTAAAGTACTATTTAAAAGAGCTAAGTATAATGTTTTGTTTTCTTGTTGATACTCAGCCTTTACTGAAAAGCCAATCATTCGTTGGTCAATAAACGAGCGGTTTTCAAATTTTGCAATGAACAAACTCTTGTCATAATTTACATTAGCTACAAAGTCAGCCATATTTTCGGTTGACATTTCATACCAATGCATATTAGGTTTTGCTAAAACTTCGGGTAAAAGTCTATTAGTTCCATTTCGTTGGTTTTCAAATGAATTAATCCAAGCTATTGCTCCATTATGTCCTAAGTTTTCTAATTCTTCAATACTTCTAGAACAGCAAAAAGCTTCTGCATTTGAAACGCATTCTAAATTTGTAGTTCCTCTTAAATGTTTAAGGACTGGTTTGATATATTCTTGTTCGATATTATGTCCTGACGCAGGATAAAACATAGGATTCCAACCACGTCTTTCTCCTCGTGTGAAATGGAAAATCTCATTAGTACTGATAAGACTGTCTTTAACATTATCAACCCAACTAAGATTAGAAAAATAGCCTGACCAAGGAATTCCAAAGTTTTCTAAAGTTTTTATTTGTGCTAGAGAATATCTATTAATTGTTATATTTTCAGATTCTGTATTGATAAATATATTATCGCTCAATGTCTTCATATCATCAATTACCTCTAACTCTTCTTTCAAAGTGCAAAAAGATATTTCGCTTGCTTCTGGTATCTCTATTTTTGGGTCTTTTTTTGATGCAACTAATATTGTTGTTACAACATCTGCATTATCAAACCATTTTCCTTTTCCAGAGATTACTACGAAATCTATTTTAAAGAATTTTTGAAAAAGTTCTAGAAATTTTTCGCCATAATCAGTACCCAACCAAGCATTTGATAATATTAGTCCGATTTTACCATTCTCGGATAAGAATTGGTGAAGGTAAAATGGAATGTATGCAAAAATATCGCTTTTACCACTTAATGTCTCTGTTGTCTCTGCTTCGTCTTTTATCCAATCGTTAATATCCACTATATTTGGATTTAAAACTTTCATTTCTTTACTCTTTATGAATGGTAAATTGGAAACAACATAATCTACTGTTGGGAATTCTTTTTGTACGATTTCTCCATTATTTGGATTTCTAAAATCTATAGTGATTCCTTGGTTTAGTTCAATTACATCAGAACTAAAGATGTTGACTATCTTTCCAATATTTGATGGTTTAGCCATTGTTAATGTCGAAAGTTGAATAGGAAATGAATGTTTGTCAGAAGCCCAAATGGTATTAAGAATATCATTAGAATTTATTTCATATTCTTCTTTTAATTCATAGGCTTGTTTTATAATTGTTCCTGTTCCGCAACAAGGGTCAATTACTATTTTTGTTTTGTCATCAATAGTTAGACGAGTTAATAAATCTGCTAATTTTTTAGGTGTAGAAAATTGACCTGCTACTTTTCTTTTGGCTGTTGCAACTGTACTTTGTAGTAATTGATGAAGAATTTCAATTTCAATAGCTTCAATATTTACAGTAGAGAGGAAGTGATTTAGTTCTGTTAATTCGTTCCAAGCAACATCCGAAATAAATTGCTGACCAAGGTTTGGACTGAGAATATTCCAGAAATTACATTTTTGAGAAATAGACGTTAATATTCCCATTGCATCAACTATGGAAGTCGACCTTTGAATATTTTCAATTTCTTTAGCTTCATTAAAATGCTTTTTTAAAATATGCGCAAAAATTATTTTAAAAACCCAATCTGTTAAAACTACCATTGATAAAGTTGGTAGTTTATGTTCCGTTTGACTTGTGGTAAAACCATATTCATTTGAAGATGAATTCCACCAAAGATTTATTTCTGCATCTAATAGGCGAGTAGTTCTGGATTTAGCTTTTAGTGTTTCTGCTGTATTAGTTGTATTTTCTAATACAACATCTATTACTTCATCAATAGATAATATTTCTTGTGAGGTGACTTCTGAAATTTCTCCAGATTCAAAAAAGCCATTTAAGTCAGCAAGAATTTCAAACAATAAGTCTTTCCAAAGTTGTTCATTGGGTTTTACTTCAAGACGGGAATTGATATTTATGTCATTCCAACTTTTGTGAATTTCAAAGTTATCGCCATTTCTAATATATAAAACAGCACTTTTTACATTCCATAAAAGAAAACTATCTCTTTTTAATATTTTAGCCTTTTTTATTGCGTTACTTATAAGTTCTGCATCATTTATTTGAGTATCAGGCATTTTTAACTCCCAACCTTGAACAATTATATCTTTAGTAAGGTCTTTAAATAATAAAACATCAGGAAATAGACTTTTCTTGTTATTACTTATAGTACTTTCTCCTCCAGCTCCTTTAAAATGCCAGCTTTTATTTGCTAAGAAAACCTCTATTGAACTAATTACATCAATAGCCCAACTTCTTTCGTTATACGTAACTTTCGCCATTGAGAACTTTGGTGTTATAGTTTAAGGTATGATATTTTGCTATTGGTTCATTAAATAAACGTAAAGTAGATTTCTCTACTTCTTTCCTTTTTAAAGTTTCTTGTATTCTATCTGTACATACTTGAATGTAATCTACTTCATCAACTTTATGTAATAAAACATCTTCATTTTTTTCGATACCAATAAATTGTCTGTTTTCCAAAATAGCAGAAAGTAAAAAACTACCACTTCCACAAGCATTATCAAGAACTACATCCCCTGGTTTCGTAAAAGTTTTAATCAAATATCTACCTAATTCAATAGGTTTTTGAGTTGGATGATAAACAGTTCCTTCAGATTCTGCTGTTTTAATATAAACAAAATCTTCAATAGATTGCTCTTCATACGCAATCACATCTGTTGGATACCTATTTCCATTACTTTTTACGTGATTTGATTTGAAATCTCCATAACTACCTGTTAATTGGTCTTTTCTGAATCCTTTGTCATATGCTTCGCCTTCTGTCATTTGAGGATTGTAGTTTGGTTGTTTTTTATAAAAAACGCAAATATCCTCGTGTTTTCTCAAAGGTTGCTTTTTAGCATTCAAAAAATTTGTTGCTTTTGATTTTATCCAAACAATTTTATATTTAAAATGCTTTTCGTTACTCAATATTAGTTTTGCTGTAAAAACGCCCTAAGATGTAAGTACAATTGCTCCGTTATCTTTGATAATTCTGTAATATTCAGTCCAAAGTTTATCGAGGTCGATAACTGAATCCCATTTATTTTGAGTTGTTCCATAAGGTAAATCGCATAAAATCATATCTATACTTTTACTTGGAATTCCCTTCATTTCTTCAAGGCAATCGCCTTGAATTACTTTATTTAAGTATTTGTTTAAACTGTTTGGCATATTTTAAAGTTTAAGACTTTCTTGTTTAGCATTAATCTGACGTAGATATTTAACTTTCTTCTCTGCAACAAATAGTGCATCTATTGAAGAACTACTTTCATAAAGTTTTTTTGCAAATAAGTCGCTAAAAAATTCTGTTTTCAATTCTTCTAAATTCAAATCAAAAACTTGAGCAAGTAGAGTTAAACGTTTTTCGTCAAAATCTCTTTTTCCATTTTCAATTTTACTCAAATTGGCAGAATCCAAATCAAGTTTTGCACCGAGTTGGGTTAAAGTAAGTTCATTTTTTGTCCGTAAATGTCTGATGTATTCTCCGAAAGATTGTTTCATTTGACTTGAATATTTAGACTTGTCAGTATTTGACAAATATAATAAATGTTTCTTGATTTCCAATTCGAGTGGTGGGAAAAGGCAAGCTCTTTTTATTTTTTGAGGCACGAGAAAAATGAAATGTGCTTGACTGTGCGGTTGGCTTTTCAGCTTGTGTACAACGGCTCCGTATATGAAAAGTAGCGCTGATTTGCACGCTATCCATTCGGTTAAACTCAAGCCGAATTTTTAAATTTTTCTATTTATTTTTTTCTCTCAAATAGCCGAATTTAAAAATTTGGCGACCTCGAAAAAGTGCCCGAACCATTGTGTTTGCAACTGCTCGCGCTATTTTTTATATACATTGTTACCCAACGTTTTTTATTCACTAAGTATCTAAATTGTCCCAATCTTCTCCTGTTGTCCATCTCAATGCAGACAACTTTCCGTTAAGCATTCCCCATTCAAAATCATCCCAAAACAAATTTTCTTTACCATATTTCTCCTCAACTTGTAATGCTGATTTTTTTGCTCCTTCCCAAATTGTATTTACTATAGTCGAATTTGCATTTTCAATAGTGAATTCTGCCATATCAATAATTTCAATTTCTCCGCTCTCAATTTTCTCAGCTCTAATTTGATGTCTGTTATACCAAATTTTTTCTTCCAGCTCTTTTTCCGCTTTCCAAATTTCGGTTATTCCTCTCGGTTCTAATTCCCAATCGTTTTGAAACTCAACTTCGTCAATCAGTTCTGAATTAATACTGTTCAAGGCTTCTGTTAAATTTATAAAATACTGTGATTTTGGCGAATCGAAAATGTATTTTAAATCTTCGTGAGGTTCCTTTTGATTTCCATTTCTTAAACTGAAATCATTTTTATTGTGAGTAACGAAAATCAGTCCGAATTCTTGAGCTTCGTTTTTAATTTTATAATCTAAATAACATTCAATTATTAATGCATCTCCAATACTGTTTTTAGACAAATGAAAAGGTGCTTTTTTATCAATAGCTCGTTGAGTTGCTCTAAGTTTTATTTCGTCCGTTACATTAATAATTTCTGCTTGATAAAATAATTCCTCTATTCGACCAATTGAATAATGAGCCATATCTCCAAGAACAGGTATTTTATGGTCTATGTTATTTAGTTCAGCTAATATTTTATTTTTAGTATCCTTATTTCCGTGTGTAAAAACCATTTCTCTTACTTTCTTAAAGTGACTTGCTACACTTTTTTTAGCATCGGATGCAATTCTATCTTTATTACGATTAAATTCGGAAAGTATGATGTCAGGTATTAATAAGGAAATTTCATTCTCTTTTATAAATTCTTCTAATAGATTGATGATTTTTTCGCCTTTGTCTGTTTTTGCAATGTCCAACCAAACACAAGTATCAATTAGAATTTTTGTCATAGAGATTGTGGTTTTTTTAAATGTTGGGTAACGTTGTTGTATAAGATTAGTTGCGTGTTTTAAGCACTAAAGTTAGTAAATAAATCACAGATAGAAAGTCCGCGAGGACTTTCGTAAATTGGCTAAAACCAGCAATTAATTTTATACGGTGTTAGGCACTGGCAATTATATCTTGTTCTATAAATACGAATACTTCAACAACTTTCGAGAAGTATTGTTCAATTCTTCTGATAGTTATTTCAGAGTCTTTTCCGTGAGCAATTTTATGTCTATCCTTAATAATATAATTTATTGCAGATGCTTTATCATTTTCTTGCATAAAAACGTTTAGTCTTTCTTTCCAAGTACTACTAAATATTTCCGCTGTTTCTCTAATCCTTTTGGCATTCGGATTATTTATTCTTTGTAATTGTGATTTTACATATGCTAAAACCATTTCATTATCTGTTTTGTCTTTTGCAAAATCAGTTAATGTAGATTTAATTGCATTTTCTAAAAATCCAGAACAAAGAATGCATAAGTATTTTGCCATATGTGACTGCATTTCGTCATCTGGTTCAAATCTCTCTTTTGTTTCAGCAATTAAATTATTGAGTTTAATATATTGCCTTTCTAATTCAGCGTTATTAAACATTGTCATTTATAAATTGGTCAAACATTAAGTGTCTTTGTTTCACAACCTTGTCATCTGAAGTGGCTCTAGTTATTGCATCTATATATTCTTGTTTGTCATATAGTTCTCTAATATTTGAAGCAACTTTAGAAAAATCAATTTGAGAATCAATTCTCTTTGCAATTCCAACCATTAATACCTCAAAAGCTGAAGCGTTAAAAACACGGTCAGGTCTAAATGCATTTTTACCAAAATGTTCTAAAATAACATCCGTTGTTTTCTTGAAAATATTAGATAATCTTTCTATTTCTTCCTCTTTTGGATTTCTATATTTTCCATTGAATTTGTTTAAAAATTCTTTTAAAGGTTTAGTATAATTTTCGACTAGGTGATAAAATGCAAAAAACCTTAAAATCATCTCTTGGTCTTTTAAACGATTATTTTTCTTTCCAAATAATTCTCTCCAAGAAGGATATTCATTAAGTTCAATTATTAAGTCATTTAATTTTCCAATATATATTGCAGAGCGAATTTCTTGTGGTGTTAATTTTCGTCCACCAGTATTTAATCTTTCAAATACGTGATAAATACTAGTGTTATCATCGTTAGGTGTTTCTTGTTTAATAATTGTAGAATGTATTATTGAATCGTCTAAATTGATTCTATCTTCTTCTTCAAGGTCTTCGTAAGTTTTCCCCTCAAATTGAGGTTGAACATTTTTTAATCTAAAAACTTTTTTACGAGTATCGTCCTCTTTAGGATTAAAGAAACCTTTGTAGAAAAATAGTAATGATTTTAGTCTTTGTTGTCCATCAATTACAGATAGTTTATTAGAGTCATTATCTTTTGCTAGAAATACTCCAGGAACAGGAAGTCCCAATAATAAAGATTCAACTAATCTCGAGGCTTCTACTTGATTCCAAACATAGTCTCTTTGAAACGAAGGAATAAAAATATCTCCTCTATCTAATCTTTTTACAAGACCTTCAACATCATAGTCAGCACCATAACTTGATATGTCATATATCACTATTGCTTGAGATTCATCTTTTTCGTCAACGTCAATTACTTCTTCGTCAACTTGATTTTCACCTATTTCATTTCCATTCATTATTCTATGTTTTTTCTATGTTGTTCCTCTGCTTGTGCCTAACGTGTTCGTGTTATGGCTAGTTACGTTGGCTAGCTTAAAGATAATAAACTATCACGAATCAGAGGAAAATCCGAAGGATTTTCCGAGTACGCACAGAACAAGTAATTAGTTATACACGTTGTTGTAAGCAGTTTTTATTTCAGTTTAGTTTTTACAAATTCAAGAACTTTTCCGAAACTTTCATTTCCAATTTCTTCTTCTCCAATTACCATTATATCTCCTTTTTCTTGCTCTATAATCAAGAATAAATTTGATTCCACAACTTTAAAGTTTTTGATTTCATTCCATTTAATATCTCGTGTCTGCAACTTATCAATATATTTCAAAGAATTTTCATTGAATTCAAATATTCCGTTTCCAAAATCCGATTGGTTTTCAGATAGTTTTTCTTTAGTTATTTCTAAATGAGTTCTTTTTAAAGTGTTGTATAGTTTGAATTTCGGAAATGATTTTATTATGAACAATATTCCTAATACGATAAATACAATTCCGACATAAGAATTCCCTATTAATATAAAAATTCCAAGCAGTGCAGATAACAGACCAACAATCAATGATTCTCTCGCATCTTTAAAATAATGCTTATAAATTATTGGTATCATCAATTGAACTTGATTCAGGTAAATTTCCGATTTAAAAGGTATTTCAAATTTCAATTTCAGATGAGTGTTAAATTGCTTACAACGTGTTTGTGTAATGAAAGTTGCGTGGTTTAAGCAATAAAGTTAGTAAATAAAACACGAACCAAGAAAATCCGAGAGGATTTTCGTAAGTAGGCTTTTACCAGCAATTTTTTTTACACGGTGTTACCTGTAGTTTTTATTCCACTTTCATTTCTTTAATTCCCATTACTTTCGACCACTCTTTCACTTCAAGAGGTTTCCATTCAGGGTCTGTAAAAGTTTTATAGAAATATTTATACAATTCATTATCTAAAAATATTAATGATCCATCATTACCTCCACTAATTAGATAAATTCTTTCTTCTATTTTTTGTTTTTCTAATTCTTCATTTATTATTTCAGCAAGTCTTTGAACTGCTTCTCCCCAGCCATAACCTTTAAAGTTTTTAAAGATTATATATTCAGTCTCATTAAGAGTTATTTTATGATTCAACCATTCATTCTCGCTGTCCCATTCCTCAAAGTGATTTCCAATTTTTAAATTAAAGCCTATTTTTTCAAAAGTTCCACTAAATTCATTTAGTATTTCCTTAAAGCCACCTTGTTCAAAAACAGTTTCACCATCGCAAAAATAGTATCTATAATCAAGAGGTAAATTTGTTTCATCGTCCCAAATTCCTCCCCAGGAACCTTCAGGGTCAAAACTTTCCAAATGATTTTTCTTTAACCTTTCAATGTCTTTTTTATTAGCATATTTAAAATAACCTAATGACTCTATAGTTTTTAGAAATTCCTTTGCAGTAGTTTTCTCCTTTTTTAAAGAACTTAATTTTTTTAATGGATTTCCATTCTCTTTAGTTGCAATATAAATTGCTATTCCTATTACTAAAATGCTTATTAAAATTTTCATTCTGTCTTTTTCAGAGAATTACAGGTAACGTGATTGTATAAGATTAGTTGCGTGTTTTAAGCACCTAATTTAGCAAATACAAACCGAATAGAAAATCCGCGAGGATTTTCGTAAGTAGGCTAGAACTAGCAATTAATTTTATACGGTGTTGTGTGTAGGTGTTTTAGTTCAGACTCGTCATTCCGAATTGATTAATCGCTTGCTTTTTATTCTCAACAAGAGAAAATTTTAATTCAGTCCAAGCTGTTCCCTCAATTCCTTTCAGTTCAATTCCGTTTTCCGTTTTAGTAATCGTAAATAAAAAGTCGGCAAGTTTTTCGTCCTTATTTTCCGATACGTTTTTCAATTCAGTCATTCCATATTCATCAACCGCTTGTGGTCGATAATTATTTAAGCTAAATGACAAGTCTATCCAAGCACTACCTTTTTCGCTTTTCATTTTTATTCCGTTGTCAGTTTTCTCAACGATTAACTTAAAATCTTTTAAATCAGCCGTTTTTTCTTGAGCTACTAATTCAGATGATGCTGTCAAAAAAAGTAGTGCCATTATTATTATCGAAAATGGTCTTTTTAAATTCATTTTTGTTTTCATATCTCTATTTTTAAATTTCAGTTCGAGTTTTGTTTCACTTACACACAACGGTCTAGTGTATGAAACGTAGCGTGTAAATAGACGCTAACTTTTCGAATTAAGCACGAGCCGAATTTTTATATTTTTCTTTTTATCTTTATTTTACTAAAAGCCAAATTTAAAAATTTGGTGGTCTTCGAAAACACACAAAAACCTTTGTGAAAGCCTATAATAGCTATGTTTTATATACATTGTTAGGCACAGTGATTTTTCCGTTTTCTTAATTCAATTATAGTTTCTCAAAATAAGAAAACAGCGGTTCTTTATGTGCGATTCTTATTTCTTTTCTATTTTTCATTACAATTACAGCTCGACCTGATAAATCTGTTTTGCGTTTTTCAGAGTCAAGTTTATTTAAGTCAACACTTGTCGATAGAAATCCGACATCCCATCTATTTTCATTTTCGGAAATACAAAATGCCTTTTTATGTAGAGTGTTTTTTCGGCGAGCAATTATTTTGTCCACGTCATCTTCGTCTAATAACTCGTAATTAAGGTTATTTTTATTTGCGGGCGAATTCGTATATCCGTTGTCAATAATATATTGTTCTGCGAGTTCAATTGCTTGTTCTTTTGTCAATTCATTAGTCATTTGAAAAGAAGAAGTTAATACCCAAATAATTCCAAAAACTAAAATTGTAAATAGTGATGTCTTTTTAATTCTATTCATCTTCATTTGAGTGAGTTTTTATTGTGCCTAACTGGTTATATGAGGATAAATATAAGCATTTATTCCTTTTTACGTCCTGTTTTGGAATGATATGCTCACCTTTTGTTCCTCTTTTTGTGATTGGTTATTTATACTATATTTTTTTTTTTAGTATACTAGTAACTTTAGTTTCTGTTTATTTATTTAAACTTAAAACGTTAAATTGCATATGCTAATAAACTAGTAATAATTATGAGTACAACCATACAATTTGATGACTTTACAAAAGTAGATCTACGTGTTGGAACTATTATAGAGGTTAATGATTTTCAGGAAGCTAAAAATCCAGCGTATCAATTAACGATTGATTTTGGAGATTTAGGGATAAAAAAAAGCAGTGCACAGATTACTACTTTATATAAAAAAGAAGACCTGTTAAACAGACAGATTGTTGCAGTAGTTAATTTTCCGAAAAAACAAATAGCTAAGTTTATGAGTCAGTGTTTGGTGCTTGGAGCTGTAAATGGTAAGGACGTAATTTTGCTAAACCCAGAAAACAAAGTGCCAAATGGTACTATTGTATCATAGCTTATGATAGATGTTAATCAGGCACAAGTAAATTTTGATGTTAATGGATTGTTTATCCTTAATATTGCGCTAGCAATAGTTATGTTTGGTGTTGCTTTAGGAATTAATATTAATGATTTTAAACAATTAGCCAAGCAACCTAAGCCTATTTTAGTTGGATTATTATCTCAATTTATACTATTACCTTTAATTACTTTTTTATTGGTGTTATTAGTTAAACCTGTACCAAGTATTGCATTAGGTATGTTTATGGTTGCTGCTTGTCCTGGCGGAAATATTAGTAACTTTATAACACAAATATCAAAAGGTAATACAGCATTGTCTGTAAGTTTAACTGCTTTTGCGTCTACTTTAGCTTTGTTTTTTACACCTTTTAACTTTCAGTTTTATGGTCATTTATATCAGCCTACAGCAACAATATTAAAAACTGTAACATTGCATCCAATGGATGTTTTTAAAATTATGATATTAATTTTAGGAATTCCTTTAGCATTAGGGATGCTTTTTAATAGCTACAAACCTAAAATGGCTACAAAGCTTTCTGCAATTTTAAAACCTGTTTCCATTTTAATTTTTATAAGTATAGTAGTTATTGCGTTTTCAAAAAATCTAGATATTTTTTTAAATTATATTCATCATGTATTAGCAATAGGTATTGGTCATAATATTGTAGCTTTACTATTAGGATTTGGTATAGCTAAGCTATTTGGTTTGTCTTTTAAAAACCAAAAAACGTTAAGTATAGAAACTGGAATCCAGAATTCTGGTTTAGGACTTTTATTAGTGTTTACTTTTTTTAATGGTCTTGGCGGAATGGCAGTTTTGGTTGCTTTTTGGGGAATTTGGCATATCATTTCTGGATTAGTTTTAGCCTATGTTTGGTCTAAAATGGATAAAAAATAATACTGCTTTTGAAAAAAATATGGCTACATAGTGTTAAGTTGTATATCCAAATAGGATTGTTTTTTTATTATAAAAAAATCAAACTAGAAGGGATACAAACCATACCTAAAAACCAACCAGTTTTGTTTTTAGGAAATCATCAAAATGCGTTATTAGATCCTTTGCTTATTGCAACTAAATCTGGACGAATTTGTTATTTTTTAACCAGAGCAGCTGTGTTTAAAAAGCCAATGGTAAGTCGTATACTTAATAGTTTAAACATGCTTCCTGTATATCGTGTTAGAGATGGTTGGAGTACTATTACCAAAAATAAATCTGTTTTTAGTAAAAGTGTAGAGCTGTTACATAAAAATAATGCGATAACTATTTTTCCAGAAGGTAGTCATAATTTATTAAGACGTGTAAGACCTTTAAGTAAAGGGTTTACAAGAATTGTTTTAGAGTTAAGGGATAAGTATCCAGATACTAATATTAATCTTATTCCTGTTGGATTTAATTATGATGCTCCAAAAGTAATGGGTAGTAGTGTATCTATTAACTTTGGTAAGCCAATTGCATCGTCATTATATAGTACTTTAAATGAAGCTGATGCAACTAAGCAAATCAAACATGATGTTTTTCGGGCTATGTCTAGCTTAACAACACAAATACCAGAAGATGGTTATGAGACAATACTTAAGCAATTAACAGATTTAAATGTAGATTTTACTAACCCAAATTTAGTCAATAAGTGTATAAAAAGTAATTTTAAAGATTGTCAAAGTAGCCCAAAACGAAACTCTTTTGTTAAAGCCTTTTTAAAACCAGTAATCTATTTAATTTTGTGTGTTCCTGTTTTAGTTTGGCAAAAATTAGCGAAACCAAAAGTGGAAGAGCTTGAGTTTTTGTCAACTTTTAGATTTGCCATTTGTATTACACTAGTGCCATTATGGCTTTTGATATTATTTGGGATTGCTGTTTATGGCTTTGGGATTACACTAGCATTAATAGGTTTTGTAATAACACTTTTATTACTATTAGCTTACAATAAAACATAAAAAAACCTTTTTATAAGGTATAAAAAGGCTTTTTTAGAATTAGTCTAATTGTAATGTCTAAATATCGTCAAAATCTACATCTGTAAATCTGCTTTCTGCTGTTGAAGCATCATCTGTAGTTGCTTCTGGAGCTACAGTTTCTGTAGTTTCTGTTTTAGGAGTTGATACTGGTGGTGTATCGTATTCTTTCTTAAAATCTTTTTGGTGACGCTCGCTAATGACTTCATCTCCTTTTTCTGCGATAATATAATCAGTCATTTCTTTTAAGATCTCATTAAACTCATTAAAATCTTCTTTATATAAATAAATTTTATGTTTTTTATAATGAAACGATCCATCGTCATTAGTAAACTTTTTACTTTCAGTAATCGTTAAGTAATAATCGTTTGCTTTTGTAGCTCTTACGTCAAAAAAGTAAGTACGTCTTCCTGCTCTTAATACTTTCGAAAAAATCTCTTCCTTCTCCATCATCTCGTTATTATACATAATCGTAAAATTTGTTTTGTTAGTTGTTTTCTTATTCTCAAAAATCAAAAAAAAAGTTGAATGTCACAACATTTTGGTACAATTCTTTTTACTTAGTTGTTTTTAAATATAGTTCTTTGTAGTAACCATCTATGTTTATAAGCGCTTCGTGCGTTCCTGATTGTACTATATGTCCATCGTCTAAAACTATTATTTGATCAGCATTTTTAGCAGAAGATATCCTGTGGCTAACAATTATGGTTGTTTTTCCTTTTGTAATCTGTTTAAGATTATTTAATATGTTTTCTTCTGTTTCTGTATCTACAGCAGACAAACAATCGTCAAATAACATAATTTGAGGCTTTTTAATAATAGCTCTTGCAATGGATACACGTTGTTTTTGTCCACCAGAAAGTGTAATACCACGTTCGCCCAAAACGGTTTCATATTGTTTATTAAATTTAACTATGTTTTTATGGACTTGTGCCAACTTTGCTGCTTCGATAACTTCGTTATCAGACGCATTTTCTTTTCCAAATTTAATGTTATTGTTAATTGTATCGCTAAATAAAAAGGCGTCTTGTGGTACATAACCTGTAGCATCACGTAGGCTATAAAGGTTTAAGCTTTCAATAGGTTGTTGGTCTATTAAAATTTCGCCTTTATCCACATCATATAAACGTCCAACTAAATCTAAAATAGTAGATTTTCCAGAACCTGTTTTACCTATAATAGCTAAAGTTTCGCCAGATTTAACAGTAAAGGTTATGTTTTTTAAAGCCTGAATATTAGTGTCGTCATAAGTAAAGGACACATCATTAAATTGGATGTCTCCTTTAATATCAGAAAGTTCGGGATTATTATTTTGTATTTCCGGATCAGTTTTTAAAAATTCGTTAATACGTTTTTGAGAGGCTTCAGCTTCTTGTACAATTGAGGTTACCCAACCAACAGTTGCAACTGGCCATGTTAGCAAGTTAACGTACATTATAAATTCTGAAATTGTACCTAGACTGATTTCGCCATTCATATATTGTTTACCTCCAATGTATATAACCAATACATTACTTAGTCCAATTAGTAGAATCATCATCGGGAAAAATAATGCTTGAACCTTAACCAAATTAAGTTGTTTTTCTTTACTAGTTTCTGACAATTTATCAAAATTAGCAAAGGTTTCTTTTTCTATTCCATAAGCTTTAATAACAGATATACCACTAAAACTTTCTTGAGAAAAGGTGGATAATTTTGATAAGTATTGCTGTACAACAGTACTGCGTTTATGTATTTCAGAACTTATTTTATAAATTAAAATAGATAATATAGGTAATGGTAAAATCGTATATAACGTCAACATTGGAGCTTGTTTATACATAAATACTAAAGCAACCGCAAAAAGAGTTAAAGTATTTATACTGTACATTATGGCTGGTCCTGCATACATACGTACTTTACCAACATCTTCGCTAATACGATTCATTAAATCTCCAGTTCTATTTTTTTTGTAAAAATTTAAAGACAGTTTTTGGTATTGTTGATAGACTTCATTTTTTAAGTCAAACTCTATATAACGCGATACGTTTATAATAGTTTGACGCATCCAAAAGGTTAAAAAACCTGATAATACAGCAGATCCAACTAAAAACAGAATGTATTTTAAAAGTTTTGCTTTGTAAATAACGTCACTAGTTTCAGGATTTTGAAGCTGATCATTAATCACATCAATAATAGACCCAATAAATTTTGGAACAAAAACAGTAAACAGTTTTGAGACAATAGTTATTAAAACACCAATGATTATTTGGGTTCTATACTTGTAAAAATATTTATTAAGATGCTGTAATTCTTTCATTTAAATAAAAAAGGTAACTGGATAGTTTTTAACAATTTCGCATTTTAACACGCTAATTATTGTTTTAATGTCAATTATAGGTTAATTTTGCGTGTCGATTTTACGGATAACGTAATATCTATTCATTAATTTAATAACAATTAAATGGTTTCAGAATTAATTAACACTAATCAATTGTCAAAATCAGATCCTGTTTTTGGGCAATTATCTTTTGATAATCACGAACAAGTCGTTTTTTGTAATGACAAAGATACAGGATTAAAAGCAATAATTGGAATACACAATACTGTTTTAGGACCTGCTTTAGGTGGTACTAGAATGTGGCAATATGCTAATGAGTGGGAAGCAGTTAATGATGTATTGCGTTTGTCTAGAGGAATGACTTTTAAATCTGCAATAACAGGATTAAATCTTGGTGGCGGAAAAGCAGTTATCATTGGTGATGTTAAAACACAGAAAACGCCAGAATTAATGAAACGTTTTGGAGAGTTTGTACATAGTTTAAGCGGAAAATACATTACAGCAGAAGATGTTGGTATGGAAACTGCAGATATGGATTTAGTTAGAGAGGTAACACCTTATGTTACTGGTATTTCTGAAGATAAAGGAGGAGCAGGAAATCCTTCACCTATTACAGCTTATGGTGTTTTTATGGGTATGAAAGCTGCAGCTAAATTTAAATTTGGAACTGATGTTTTAGAAGATAAAACAGTAATTGTCCAAGGTATTGGACATGTTGGTGAGTCTTTAGTAGAGCACCTTACAAATGATGGAGCCAAAGTAATTATTGATGACATTAATCAGGAACGCTTAGAAGCTATCAGTAAAAAATATGGAGCTTCAATTTATACAGGAAGCAACGTCTATGCAGAAGATGTAGATATTTATGCACCTTGTGCATTAGGAGCAACAATTAATGACACCACTATTAATACCATTAAGGCCAAAGTTATTGCTGGAGCTGCAAACAACCAATTAGCAGACGAGCTTAAACATGGTAAAATATTACAAGACAAAGGGATTGTCTATGCGCCAGATTTTTTAATTAATGCTGGTGGAATAATTAATGTTTACGCAGAGCTTGAAAACTATGGTAAGCAAGAGATTATGCGTAAAACAGAAAACATATATAATACAACTTTAGAAATTTTATCAAATGCAGACTCTAACAGTGTAACGACACATCATGCAGCACTAGAAATAGCAAAAAGTAGAATTGCAGCTAGAAAAAAAGAAAATCAACAATAGATATCATATTAAATAGACTATTTTTGCAAGGCGAAAGTGAAAACTTTCGCCTTTTTAATTCAAAATTTAAAAGTATTTCAACCAAATTGAAATTTAAAGTTCTTTGTAACTATGCTAAGTAGAAGACATATTCGTGTTAAAGTAATGCAAGTTTTATATGCATTTAGTGGTTCTGAAAGTGATGATTTTTCAAAAGACCAAAAGTTTTTATTATACAGTATTGATAATATGTATAATCTGTATTTAATGTTAATGTCTTTAATGATTGAAGTTAGTAAAAAATCTAAAACTCAATTAGAAACAATTCAAAAAAAGCATTTAGCAACTTCAGAAGAAAAAAATCCAAACAAAAAGTTTATAAATAATCAAGTATTACAGCTTATTGCTAATAATTTAGTTTTAAAAAACACTTTTGAAGTTCATAAAATAAATAACTGGCAATTGGATAACGAGTATGTAGATATTATCTATAAAGATATTATTGCAAGCGATTTGTATAAAGATTATATGCAAACTAAAACATCAACTTTTAAAGAGGATAAAGACTTTATAACAGATGTTTTTAAAGAAATAATTGCACCAAACGAAAAACTATACGATTACATAGAAGATAAAAACTTAACGTGGTTGGATGACTTACCATCAGTTAATACATCTATTGTAAAACTATTACGTAAGATAAAAGAAACGTCTGACGACCATCTTTTAACACCAAAATTATATAAAGATATAGAGGATAAACAATTTGCAATAAACTTGTTTAAAAAGACCTTATTAAATCAATCTAAATTAGGTGAAGAAATTACAGCTAAAACTAAAAATTGGGATACAGAGCGTATTGCAAGTATAGATTTAGTATTATTAAAAATGGCTATTTGCGAACTTAAAAACTTTCCATCTATTCCTACTAAAGTAACTATAAACGAATACTTAGAAATAGCAAAAGAATACTCTACACCAAAAAGTAGTATTTTTATAAACGGAATCCTTGATAAGTTATTAAAAGAGTATCAAGAAGAAGGGAAACTAAATAAAATAGGAAGAGGATTGATGTAGTTAAAAATTATTATTATTTTTACACACCAAAAATTATAAAACAGAAGCCAAAAATAAAGGCTTCTTCAAATCTAAAAATAAGTATTATGAAAAAAGTAATGATTCTATTAAGCGCAGTATGCTTAATAAGCTTAACATCATGTAAGCAAGATGCAGCAGCAAAAATTGATTCTAAAAATGTAGCAGCAGCTGCAACAAGAGATGCAAAATCTAACAAATTACCAGTAATCACTTTTGATAAAAAAGAGCATGATTTTGGAGAGATTCTTAATGGAGCTCCTCAAGAGACAGTATTTACTTACACAAACACTGGAGATGCTCCATTAGTAATTACAGATGTAAAAAGTACTTGTGGATGTACAATTCCTAAAGATTGGTCTAGAGAGCCATTAGCAGTTGGACAATCAGACAAGTTTACAGTAAAGTTTAATGGTAAAGGTGCTAACAAAACATCTAAAGTTATAAACATTACTGCTAACACAGCAACAGGAAAAGAATCTGTAAAGATTACTGCTTTTATCAAGCCAGATCCTAATGCACCAGTTAAAGCAAAACCAGCAGCAAACCGTAACTTAGGACCAGTAATTCAGAAATAATGGACGGAATTAGCGGTTTTTTACCAATAATAGCAATGTTTGCTGTAGTGTACTTCTTTATGATTGCACCACAGATGAAGCGTGCTAAACAAGAAAAACTTTTTGCTGCAGATTTAAAACGTGGTGACAAAGTAATTACTAAAAGTGGAATGCACGGAAAGATTGCAGACCTTAACGATAAGGATAATAGTTGTATTATAGAAACTATGTCTGGAAAGTTAAAGTTTGATCGTTCTGCAATTTCTATGGAAATGAGTAAAGCTCTTAACAAATCAACTACAGATTTAAAAAAGTAGTATTTTGTTAATTTAATATAAAAAAAAGGCGACCATTTGGTCGCCTTTTTTAGTTAACAGTTTTTGTACTTATCATGTAAACCTTTAGAGTCTATAATCATTGGGATAATTTTTTCAAGTCTAGACAGCTTTGTAGCTTCTCTTTTAGCTTCAGTAATATAATTGCAATACTCACGCTGTTTTGAAGGCGATAAGCCTTTAAAAGCAATATTTAAGTCAGTATTACTTTTAAAAACTTTTATTAATTCTTCTGGAATAATAATATCTTTTGTTGTTGTTCTAACCGGTTTTAATTCTTTACCTAATTTTTGATTATCAATAGCCTCTTTAATATAATCTAAAACTAGAGGTTTATTAATAGCTTCTAGAGTTGTAAAACGTAATTGACGCAACGCTTTAGTTTTACCTTCTTGTGCATTATGCAGCATGTTATGTTTGTCCTTTAAAAACACACCATTAAAAAACCACAAGCAAAAGTATTGTTTAAAAGCACCTAATCCAACCACATTTTTACCTTTATGGCTATAAACAGGAGCACTCCATTTAATGGTTTCGTCTAAAGATGTAGATAATAGTAAATCACGTAGTAGTTCTAAAGCCTCTTTATAATCAGCGTTTATTTCTATATATTCTTCAACCGAAGTCACTTTTTTCATTGTAAATTATCTTTAGCCTAAAATTAATAAATAAAAAGATTAAACAATAATTAATTAGTAATCAGACGCTTTCAAAAAAATCACTATTAATGTGATTTTTTTGTTTTGATGTCATCTAAAACTTAGATATATTTACAGTCTACTTTGGGGAGATACTCAAGCGGCCAACGAGGGCAGACTGTAAATCTGCTGACTACGTCTTCGCAGGTTCGAATCCTGCTCTCCCCACATTTTAATAAAAAAGCCTTCTTAAATTTAAGAAGGCTTTTTTTATGATATAATTATTTAGAAATGTCAGTTTTTAAAACTCCATTAATGCTTTTTTATAAGATTTTAAATCTAAAATATTCATGCTATTATCAAGGTTTCCAATTAACGAAATTAAATAGCTAAGACTTTCAACTGGATCTGTGTTAGTCTCTTCTGTTTCGATAACTTCAGCCTCTTCATCTTCTATTGGACTGTCTTCTGGAATTGCTATTAAAAAAGAATCGTTTGCTTCTATATGCTCATAAGTATAACGAAGTACTTTTACTGCTAAAGGTACTTTTACTTCTAAGTCTAAAACATAAGTCCTTAAAGCTTTAATGTCGTCAATTAATACATCTGTATTTATACCTGTTTTATTTAGGTTTTTCAGAATTTTGTCTATTAGTGTAATTGCTTTTTTATTTTCCAAGAGTAAAAGTTAAATAGGTTAGTGCCTTTTGTTGCGCAAATTTAATTTTTTATTTCCTCACAAAAACTAATTCTAGGTGTTTATTTTTAAACTTATATACTACTTGATGAGTTTTTTTTGATAAAATTAGTCAGTTTGGGTAAGTTTTACGTTTAAAAATGAGTAAAATTTGTATCGAGAATAAGAATTTTTACTCAAAAAATTTCCGATACTATTTTTTGTTCCTCAAAAATCACTCAAACAGACGTTTATCTTAACACTAACTGTGCTTTTTCCAATAGCGTTTACCATAGCCACAAAATATTTCTTCTCCAGCTTTTATCTTTTTTGTTGCTTTAATACACACGTTATTATCCTCGTCTAAAGTAATTTTTGCATTGTTTTTAAACGGACTATTTTTTGACCCTTTGGTGTCATTAGCATATTTAGCAAAGCAATCTGTATGCATACTATCCATAATGCTACCATCTAATAAGTTTATAAAATATTGGTCTTGGTTTTGTTTGGCTCTTTTATCTGCTTCAATTGCATCAATAATTTCTCCTTTAAATAAAGAGATTACTTCATTTTTATAAATGTCTATTGCTGTAAACAAACCATTGCCAGCGTTTTGTATTTGTGATGCTTGGTAGTATAAGTAATCAGACTCTGAAGTGTCAATTGTATTGTTTTGAATATTGCTGTTGATAATAAATGTGTTTGATTTGAGAAAGTTCTTTTAACGTTGTTGTGTATGGTTAGTTGCGTGGTTGCAAGCAACTAATTTAACAAAAATGGAACGAACCAGAGGAAAATCCGTAGGATTTTCCAAGTAGGCGAGAACCAAGCAATTAAATATACACGTCTTAAGTTTGCAATTCACTAAATTTAAGTATTAATCAGAAAGAACAAAAGAGAGAAATAAGATTACTATACACGGTGAAGCTTTAGACTTCGACAACATTGATAATCCTCTCTCTTTTACTACTTAAACTTCGTTCAGTTCTGTGAGACCTAGATCTCGATTTTAAGTTGTTGAAATGTGAGTAGCTTCTGTTCTTTCCAAATTTTAAGTTGTTATGACTAAAGATAAAAAATTTTATGGTATTGACATTAGTAAAAATGTTTTTGATGTCTACAGTAAAACAAAAGGACATTATCAATTACAAAATGATGAAAAAGGCTTTAAACAGTTATTAAAAAGTTTACCCAAAAAGGCATTAGTAGTCATGGAGGCTACAGGTTATTATCATTACAGATTAGCACAGTTTTTGTATAAAAATGGAGTGTTAGTTTCTGTAGTTAATCCATTATCTGTAAAACGCTTTATCCAGATGAAATTAGCAAAAGTAAAAACCGATAAGAGCGATGCAAAATCCATTTGTGAGTACGGAACCATTAACGAGGTTCCATTGTATAATGGGCTAACAGATGTGCAAGCAGAATGCTTACAGCTGTTTAGATTACTGGATAGTTACGTTAAAAAAAGTACAGCCACAAAAAATAAAATTCATGGCGAGAACACTTTAGGAATACCATCAAAAACGGTTTATCAATCCTTAAATCGCGACTTAAAGCATTTAAAGAAAGAGATTTTACATTTAGAGAAACGCCTTTTAGAATTAGTAAAACAAGAACAACAAGCGCAATTAACATTATTGCAAACCATACCAGGAATAGGGATGAAAACTGCATTATTTTTAATAGTAGTCACAGATGGTTTTAAGAAGTTTGAAACTGCATCACAACTTTGTAGTTACGTTGGAATAACACCAACCATTAGGGAATCAGGAAGTAGCGTAAGAGGACGAAGCAGAATAAGTAAAGTAGGAAATAAGAAGCTTCGGAATTTAGTTTTTTTAGCAGCGTTTTCTGCCAATAAATATAACAAAGCCTGTAAAGCTTTATTTGACCGAATTGTAGCAAAAGGAAAGAGTAAAAAACTAGCATTAATAGCAGTCGCAAATAAACTACTAAAACAAGCTTTTGCAATAGCTAAAAGTGGACTACCTTATGATGAAAACTTTGTTTCAAAATTAACTTAAAATCGCTTGTTTTTTAACTCAGTTCTTTGTTGTATGCAGTTTTTTATTCAGATTATCTATTGTAAGGTGCTATAGCAGTAATCCAACCATCTATTTCTATTTTAATATCAGATAGATATTCTCCTGTATTCAAATCGAATCTCCTAAAATGATTATTACTCACAACTACAAAATTATCATCTCTAATAGATAAAGTATAAAGGTTTGGAATATCAGTTTCTAGAATAAATTCATTTTGTCCTGATGTTTCGTTTATACGGATAATTGGGTCTATTGAACCATTATAAACATAATATTTATTTGAGTCATATATGGCAATGTCATTAATATTAGTGTTTTCTATAGGTGTTGAACTAACAAAAATTCCAGTTTTTGTGATTTCTATAATTTGCCCATAAGTTGAATAGTAAATATGATTATCAGAGACAGCGATTCCTTCGGTTCTTATATTATCTATTGTTGATATTACTTCTCCGTTATCAGGATTTAGTTCATAAATAGGGTTATGGGTAACGATTCCGTTTGTTGTATCTATTGATTTCGCACCTCCTAACCATAATGAGTTTCCGTCAAAATCTAGCGCATGTGGTGAGCCATTTGAATCAGGTAAAGGTAATATGTTTTCTATAGTTGAGTTTGTTTCATTATACAGATAAATTCCAGAATTCCCGTATGATGGATGCACAAGTATCCACCATTTTATATCGTTATTTTCAGAAGTAAAATTTTCTTCAAAAGTAAAATCTACAGGTTCATTATCACAAGAAAAAAAGGTAATTAAAATAGGCGCTAGAAATAGAATAAATTTAGATATTTTCATGAATTGCTTTTTGTATTTCAATCAACAATTATACCAATAAGCACATAATTTGGTCAAATTGCATACAACGTATAGATAAGGAGAGTTTTCAATTCTCTTTATCGAATGTTAAACGAAGTTAGTTGTTTTTTCTGACAAAGTCAAGTGTCTTAAAACCAAAAAGCCAAAACAGATTTGTTTTGGCTTTTTGGTATATTGTTTGAGTAAAACTAATTATTTTTTTCAGCTGTAATCTCGCAAATTTTGCAAATTACTTCTGTTGCTTTTATCATACTTTCTACAGGAACATACTCGTATCGTCCATGAAAATTATGTCCTCCAGCAAAAATATTAGGACATGGTAAACCCATATAACTTAATTGCGATCCATCTGTACCACCACGTATAGCTTTAATAAGCGGTTTGATGTTTAATTGTTTCATGGCTTCTTCAGCAATATCTACAATATGCATTACAGGCTCTACCTTTTCTTTCATATTAAAGTATTGATCCTTGATGTCTATAGTTACAACTTCACGTTCGTATTGGTTGTTAAGCTCATCAGTAAGCTTTTGCATCATTTCTTTTCTAGCTTCAAAATGACCTTTATCATGATCTCTGATAATGTATTCTAAAACCGTTTCTTCTACTTCACCTTTAATAGAGTATAAGTGAAAAAAGCCTTGATAACCTTCCGTATGTTCTGGTGTTTCTAATCTTGGTAAAGAGTTAATAAACTCTGTAGCAATGTACATGCTATTTACCATTTTTCCTTTTGCATAACCAGGATGAACAATTTTTCCTTTTACTTTTACAACAGCTCCTGCTGCATTAAAGTTTTCGTATTCTAATTCTCCAATTTGGCTACCATCCATAGTGTAAGCCCATTCTGCACCAAATTTTTCGACATCAAACTTATGTGCACCACGACCAATTTCTTCGTCTGGTGTAAAACCAACTCTAATTTTTCCGTGTTTAATTTGTGGATTAGCCACTAGATATTCCATTGCAGATATTATCTAAGTAATACCAGCTTTATCATCTGCACCAAGTAATGTGGTACCATCTGTTGTAATTAATGTTTGACCTTTGTATAATAGTAAATCGTCAAAATAATCTGGAGATAGTATAATGTTTTCAGCTTTGCTTAAAACAATATCTTTTCCGTCATAGTTTTCAATAATCTGAGGTTTTACATTGGCTCCTGTAAAATCTGGTGTAGTATCAAAATGAGAAATAAACCCAATAGTTGGCACTTCATGATCTACATTACTAGGTAAAGTTGCCATAATATAAGCATGCTTATCTATAGTGACATCTTCCATACCAATTGCTTTAAGCTCGTCCACCAAAGCATTGGCTAAATCCCATTGTTTTGCTGTACTTGGTGTAGTGTCACTTGCTGGATCAGATTCTGTATCTACAGTTACGTAACCTACAAATCTTTTAATTATATCTTCTTTAGAAATCATTTTTATCTACTTTTATTTGAAAGTATAAAGTTACGATTATTAAGTTTTTTATCTTTTGAATTGCTCATTTTTTTAATTAGAATTACTTTTGTGCAAACATTATTAGATGTACAAATTACTGCTTAGACCATTATTTTTTCTTTTCGATCCTGAAAAAATTCATCATTTTACATTTTCATTAGTAAAATTTACTTCAAAAATTCCTGGATTTACTTCAATATTTAGAAGTTTGTATGTTATTGAAGATCCTAAATTAGAACGAAACATTTTTGGTTTAACCTTTAAAAATCCAGTAGGATTAGCAGCTGGTTTTGATAAAAATGCAGTGTTATATAACGAGTTGTCAAACTTTGGCTTTGGGTTTATAGAAATTGGTACTGTTACACCAAAAGGTCAAGCTGGTAACCCAAAACAACGTTTATTTAGATTAAAATCTGACCAAGGGATTATTAACAGAATGGGCTTTAATAACGAAGGTTTGGAGAATGCTATAATTCAGCTTAAAAAAAATAAAGGCAAGCTTATTATTGGTGGAAACATTGGTAAAAACACACAGACTAAACCTGAGGATTATACTAAAGATTACCTAGAGTGTTTTAACGGTTTGCATCCTTATGTGGATTATTTTGTACTTAATGTAAGTTGTCCAAATGTAGGCAGTCATGCTAAGTTAAATGATAAAGATTATTTACTAGAGCTTATTAGTACTGTACAAAAAGCAAATAAAACGTTTGCAAAACAAAAGCCAATTGTACTTAAAATTGCACCAGATTTAAACGATATCCAATTAGATGAAATTATCGAGTTAGTTAAAGAAACTAATTTAGATGGAGTTATAGCAAGTAATACATCTGTAGATAGATCTAATTTAAAAGCTACAACAGAACGATTAGAACAAATAGGAAATGGAGGCGTAAGTGGACAACCTGTTAAAGATAAATCTACAAGAGTTATAAAATATTTAGCAGATAAAAGCAATAAGGCTTTTCCAATTATTGGAGTAGGAGGTATCCATTCTGCCCAAGATGCTTTAGATAAAATTGAAGCAGGAGCAGACTTAGTACAAATTTATACAGGTTTTGTATATGAAGGACCAAGCCTAATTAAAAAGATAAATAAAGCTATTTTAAACAACAGTTAAATGAATTACGAGACGTTATTTGGGTTTGTTTTAGCAACATCTGTATTAGCTATTTCTCCAGGTCCAGATAATATTTACGTGTTAATGCAAAGCATTACTAATGGTCGTAAATATGGGTTAGCCACAGTTTTTGGGTTAATAACTGGTTGTTTAATACATACTACTTTAGTGGCTTTTGGTGTGTCTGCAATAATTAAGCAAAATGACAACTTATTTTTTGCTATTAAATTTTTAGGTGCAGCCTATTTATTATTCTTAGCGTATAAGGTTTATAAAAGTGATGTAAAAGTAGCTTTAAGTAGTGATTCAGTTCCAGAAAAAAGCATGTGGCAGCTATTTAAACAAGGATTTATAATGAATGTACTAAATCCTAAAGTATCTATTTTTTTCTTAGCCTTTTTTCCAGGTTTTTTGTTCTCAGATAGCTTATCAACTGTAACTCAGTTTTATGTTTTAGGCTTGTTTTTTATGGCAACATCATTTATAGTATTTTCTACTATTGCTATTTTGGCTGGATTTATTTCGGATTATTTAAAGCATAGTAAAAGTATTGGAGTCGTTTTAAAGTGGTTACAGATTATTGTATTTATTGGAATAGCAATATTTATTTTTTGTTCAGAAAAATAACTACTTTTATACAAGATTTAAAACTATAAATGTCAAACCACGTTAAAGTTATAGAATGTCCTAGAGATGCTATGCAAGGTATAAAGCAATTTATACCAACTGAGCAGAAGGTACAATATATCCAATCGTTACTTCGTGTTGGGTTTGATACTATAGATTTTGGTAGTTTTGTGTCACCAAAAGCAATACCGCAAATGGTGGATACAGCTAAGGTTTTATCACAATTAGACTTATCTAAAACAACCAGTAAATTATTAGCAATTGTTGCTAATACTAGAGGAGCTGTAGATGCTTGTAAACATCCAGAGATTGATTATTTGGGCTATCCTTTTTCAATTTCAGAGAATTTTCAAATGCGTAATACGCATAAGACTATTGCACAATCTGTGGTGACATTACAGGATATTTTAAATAAAGCAGATGCTGTAAATAAAGAGGTAGTCGTTTATATTTCAATGGGATTTGGTAACCCTTATGGAGATCCTTGGAATGTAGATATAGTAGGAGAGTGGACAGAACGTTTAAGTAAAATGGGAGTTAAAATCTTGTCTTTAAGCGATACTGTAGGGACTTCTAATCCAGAAAATATAGATTATTTGTTCTCTAATTTAATCCCTCAATATTCTAATATAGAGTTTGGAGCACATTTACACACCACACCATCTACTTGGTTTGAAAAAGTTAATGCAGCCTATAGAGCTGGATGTAGACGTTTTGATGGAGCAATTCAAGGTTTTGGAGGATGTCCTATGGCTAAAGACGAATTAACTGGAAATATGCCTACCGAAAAAGTATTGTCTTATCTAACTACAAAAAAAGCTTCCAATTTAAATGCAATGTCTTTTGAAAGTGCATACAATGAAGCATCTAAAATCTTCACTAAATACCATTAATCTTTTTGTATTATTTATTTGAAACAATTTTAACGTTTGTTAAATTGCTGTATTACAAATATTTAAGAAAAAATCTCTTTTTTTTATTTAAATTAATTCTAAATAAACTTGTGTAAATTAGTTTTCATTTTTATTTTTGCGCTCGAAATATAAAACTATTTATAATTAGTCTAAATAAAAACAATGAAAAATTTAGTATCAGTAATTACAATTTTAATAAGTGCAATATCATTTGCACAAACAGCACCAGATTCTTTATCAGTAAATCCGCAAACACAAATTAATGCTGCACAACGTATATTATCAGGTAACATTAATTCTGGTGTAACCGTTGGTGGATATGGAGAGATTACGTACAACCAACCAGAAGGTGATAATGGAGAGTTAGATGTACAACGCTTAGTATTACTTTTTGGTTATAAGTTTAGCGATAAAGTACAGTTTGTAACAGAAATAGAATTAGAGCATGTAGAAGAAGTTTTTGTAGAACAAGCTTTTGTACAATACGCTTTAGGAGATAATATTAATGCACGTGGAGGATTAATGTTAGTGCCAATGGGAATAACAAATGAATATCATGAACCAACAACCTTTAATGGTGTAGAAAGACCATCAATTGATGCTAGTATTGTGCCAACAACTTGGAGAGAAATTGGAGTAGGAGTACAAGGTCGTTTTAACGAGATATCTTTAGGATATCAAGCATATATCTTTAATGGTTTTCAATCTATAAATGAAACAAAAACATTAGGAGGAAGTAATGGATTACGTAATGGACGTCAAAAAGGTATTAGGTCTACAGTAGATTCTCCAAACTTTTCTGCTAAAGTAGATTACTATGGTTTACCAGGATTGCGTTTAGGATTATCAGGATATTTTGGACGTACACAAGCAGAAGATGATGTAGAGCATATTGATGGAACTAGCATAGGAATATCTATGATTGGTTTTGATGCAAGATATGCTTACCAACGTTTTACTGCACGTGGACAATTTATTCATGCTAGTTTAAGCGACACAGAGGATTATAATACATTATATACTGCAGACTTGGGTAGTGCTTTACAAGGTTGGTATTTAGAAGGTGCTTATAATTTATTACCACAAAATAAGAGTCAACAATTATTTGCATTTGCTAGATATAGCGATTATGATACACATGCATCTGTTGCAGGTGGATTAACAAAAAATGATAGTTATGATCGAGACGAATGGACGTTTGGATTAAGCTATAAAATGGCTCCAGGAGCTGTGTTAAAAACAGATTATCAATTAAAAGGTAATGCGTTTGAAAACTCAGAAACTGTTGGTCAATTAAATGTTGGTTTAGGAGTTTGGTTCTAAACCTAATGGTTATTATTTAAGTGCTTAGTAGTTTTTACTGAAAATCAATTTTCAGTAAAAGCTATTTGGCACTTTAATTGCTTAATGACTCAATATTATTAATACTTTTGCATCATGAAAATTAAATTTCTTTCAGTATTATTTTTAGCATTTGTTTTACTTGCTTTTGGATTACCTAAAAGCATTCAGAAAAAAGTAGATAAAGCAATTAAAGACACGTATCAGGTTGACACATTTTTATTTGAATCTAAATTAATTTCTGAAGACATTGCAAGTACATTACCTTCAAAATTTGGAACTGATAATTTTTTCGAAATTAAGTCAGACTCAACACTTTTAGGTTACGCTTATGTTGCAAAAGCACCAAGTAAAACAGATCAGTTTGATTATTTGGTATTATTAGATTCCGATTTAATCGTAAAAAAAGCAAAAGTTTTAGTGTATAGGGAAGATTATGGAGGAGAGATTGGAAGTAAACGTTGGTTAAAACAATTTATAGGAAAAACACAAAACGACCAATTAAAATATGGAGATAATATAGTTGCTATTTCTGGTGCTACTATATCTGTACGATCTATGACAGAAGCAATGAATAACCTTTTAGCATCATTAAAAATACTAAATCAAAAAGCAGCTTTGTAATGCAATTAAACGGACTAATATATTCGCTTCCAAAAGAAATAAAACTATTACTAACAGCTTTTGTAATAGTATTAAGTATTGGTTTTTTTACTGGATTATTATTTGTTAACCAGACCTCTACTGCAAATCCAAATGGGATTGAAGAACAATATTTAGGGAATGAAAATGATGAGGAAGCTACAGTAATGAAGTTTAAAAAAACCGAAAAACAAATGCTAAATATTGTGCATAGCCACATATTATCTATGGCTTTAATATTTGTTTTATTAGGTGCAATTTTATCTACTACTCAACTTAGTTATAAACTAAAAGTCTTTTTAATGATAGAGCCTTTTTTATCTGTTGTTTTAACTTTTGGAGGTTTGTATTTACTTTGGAAAGGGATTACTTGGATGAAATATATAGTAATGGTATCTGGTACTTTAATGACTTTAAGTTATTCAATTTCTGCTTTAATTATACTTAAACAGTTATTGTTTAGCAAGAAAGTAAAAAGCGAATAGTAATTATACTATTGTTTTTCTCCTCTTTTTACAGAAAACAAGTTCTTAACTTTAAAACCACATAAAATCATTTAAAACCATTATCTTTACACGCAATTAATTCTAATTGCATCATGACAGCACACGAAAATAAAATTGTTGGAGAAGGTCTTACTTATGACGACGTACTTTTAGTTCCAGCATTTTCAGAAGTCCTTCCACGCGAAGTCAACATTCAAACAAAATTTACAAAAAATATTACCATTAATGTACCTATTGTATCTGCTGCTATGGATACGGTTACAGAAAGTAGGATGGCAATTGCTATGGCTCAAGAAGGTGGTATAGGTGTGTTGCATAAAAACATGACTATAGATCAACAAGCTGCTAAAGTGCGTAAAGTAAAACGTGCAGAAAGCGGTATGATTTTAGATCCTGTAACTTTACCATTAACAGCAGTTGTTGCAGATGCTAAAAATGCTATGAGAGAATATAGCATTGGTGGAATCCCAATAGTAGACGAAAACGGAAAGCTAAAAGGTATTGTAACTAACAGAGACTTACGTTTTGAACACAAAAACGACAGAGCTATTGTTGAGGTTATGACTAGCGAAAATTTAGTGACTGCTCCAGTGGGAACATCATTAAAAGATGCAGAAAAAATATTACAAGAAAATAAAATTGAAAAGCTATTAATAGTTGAAGGAGATAAACTAGTTGGATTAATCACCTTTAGAGATATAACAAAGGTTACACAAAAACCATTTGCAAACAAAGACACATACGGAAGATTGCGTGTTGCTGCAGCAATTGGTGTAACAGGAGATGCAGTAGACAGAGCATCTGCTTTAGTAAAAGCTGGTGTAGATGCAGTAGTTATTGATACAGCACATGGACACACAAAAGGTGTAGTTACAGTGTTAAAAGATATAAAAGAAAAATTTCCAAAACTAGACGTTATAGTTGGTAATATCGCAACAGCTGAAGCTGCTAAATATTTAGTAAAAGCAGGTGCAGATGCAGTAAAAGTTGGTATTGGACCAGGTTCTATCTGTACTACACGTGTAGTTGCAGGAGTAGGTTTTCCTCAGTTTAGTGCAGTTTTAGAAGTTGCAGCAGCTATAAAAGGAAGTGGAGTGCCAGTTATTGCAGATGGAGGAATCCGTTATACAGGAGATATCCCAAAAGCAATTGCAGCAGGAGCAGATACTGTAATGTTAGGATCATTACTTGCAGGAACTAAAGAAAGTCCAGGAGAAACTATTATTTACGAAGGACGTAAGTTTAAATCTTACAGAGGAATGGGATCTGTTGAAGCTATGAAACAAGGTAGTAAAGACCGTTACTTCCAAGATGTAGAAGACGATATTAAAAAACTAGTACCAGAAGGTATTGTTGGTCGTGTGCCATATAAAGGAGAATTATTTGAAAGTATCCACCAATTTGTTGGAGGTTTACGTGCAGGAATGGGTTATTGTGGTGCTAAAGATGTCGAAACGTTAAAACAAACTGGACAATTTGTAAAAATTACAGCATCTGGAATTAACGAAAGCCATCCACACGATGTGACTATTACTAAAGAATCTCCTAACTATTCTAGATAACAAACTTCTTTACATAAAGGAAACGTAGTATAAAAAAAGCACAACTTTTAAGTTGTGCTTTTTTATATGTTTTTTTAAGTTTCGAAAATAATATAACGTTGTTGTATATGGTTTGTTGCGTGTTTTAAGCAACTAATTTAGTAAATAATTACCGACCAAGAAAGTCTGCGAGGACTTTCGTAAGTAGGCTCGAACTAGCAATAAATTATATACGGTGTTACCTGCAGGCTTTATCTTTTCACTACTAATTTGTGAGTTGTTTTAATATTCGATGTTTCTATAGAAATAAAATATACACTACCATTAGTTAGTTTGGTAATGTCCTTTTCATAAAAATTACTCCCAATTGATAAATTAGATAATATAACTTTGTCAATAATTTTCCCGTTTAAATCGTGTATAATTAATTTTACATCTTCAACTTCATTCAAATTAAATGCAACCTTTAATCTGCCATCATTTGGATTAGGATATATTTTTAAGTTTAAGTTATTTGTACTTGATTCATTTAAGTCATCAACAGATAAACTTGTAGGTTTCTTTATTAAAACCTTAAAAATTTGATTATTGGCACTACTTTGTGTACCATCATTAATAAAGAAAATATTAGGTTGTGTACTACTTATACCTCCATAAATATAACCTATCAAAGTTTCTTCAGTTGTTAGATAATCTAATTTGAAAACTTCATTATTAAAATGTGGAAAATCTAAATTTGGAATAAATTCTGCTCCTGCTCCTAAAAGTGAGGGCATCTCAATAGGTAATTTATATTCAGCCATATTTCCAGAACTAACTCTAGTAACCCTAGCAATAGTATTTACAAAAGGAACATTATCGTCTTGAACTAAAGTTCCTGAATTATCATAAAACTGAGCAATGCCTCCAAAGAAAACAGTATGCATTTCATTATCTTGTTCAGAATATATTGGTAAAACAGGACAATGGTAATGATTGTAATATTGTTGAAAGGTATTATTTACAGTGTAATTATTACTATCAACAGTTACAGAGTTTAAGAAAGGTAAATTTACTGTTTGTTGAAAAACACCTGAAAACATTGTTATTCCTTCATCTCCATTTGGCAAAATTTGTTGTTCTGCATTGTAATCTCTACGATGTAAATTATTACTATCAGTATGAGGTGTTAGATGTGTTATTGTAATGGTTGTACCATTATCTGAAAGATTAAATTTTCTAATCGCATCTGTATATTCTTGTATAAATCCTGGTCCGTTATTTGGTCCCATAGGATTGTATCTTCCAATGAATTTTTGTCCACCTAGTAAGTAATATGTGTTATTTATTTTTTTTAATCTACCACCAGTTACTTGAAATTGTGTGTCTGTAATTTGTCTGAAAAAAGTAGATATTGTAGTGCTATTTATAATACCATTTATAACATCAGATACTTTAATTGCAGTTAGTTTATCAAATGTTGTATGGTCATTTTCAGTTGGGCTAAATCCATAACCACCTATACAATATAAATAATCTCCTTCTTGATAAAATTCCATATTTGTAGAACTTAATTGCTCTTGAATTGAAGTAGGTAATGTAGTTAAAGGTGCACTCCATTTTTGAAGAGAAATTGGGTCAACAACAAGTAATTGATTATTGTGTCCAGCAACGTCAAAAGATGCCCAAGGTTGTCTTCTATGAAGTCCGTCAAGCCTGCCACCAACGATAAGCCACTTTCCATTTGCTTGTCCAAATGCATAGGATTGAATACCACCTAAACCAGATATATTAATAGGTTCAATACTAATCTCAAAAGGTGCTGTTTGAGAAAAAACAGTAGAAAAGGTTAGTATGAATAATGTTGATAAGATTAAGTTTTTAAAAAATAACATTTTATAGAATATAAGTTAGATTTCAAATTTAGAAATATACTTTATGGTATACTGTAACATTGGTTACATAGGTTTAACGTGAATTGTAAACTTGGTGTCAAGGTTGTTTTTCAGCTTGCAGGTAACTATTTCAATGATATGACATCGTTTTAATGATTTATATCATTAGTTATATTATTTTCGAAGTTAGTAGGTTTTTTTGACAAAGTCAAGTCTAATTAATTACTCAATCTCGATAATTTTAAACTCATCAAATAAGACTTCTTCGTCTCTTAGATCTTGCGCATTAATTAAGCTTCTGTAAATTCCCCATTTTGGTCTAACAAAGTCAGCATTAGGTCGCCAATTTATAATGGAAGGGTTAGAATAAGAAAATAAAACAGTTCCGTCGTTTACTTTTTTTAGTTCTATGTCATAAGTACCAGATGAACCGTATTTAATAGTTTCTGTAGCTTCTAACCAAGTATCAAGTAAAGGTGCTATATCGGTCTGAGATAATGTTGTTTGACTATCTGTTTCTGCATAGCGTAGTTCAAGTCTATCAGGATTACTTTTTCTGGTGGTTAAGGTGTACATTGGCATGCTTTCAAAACTTCCTCCAACAGATTTTAATTGATGTATGTGTGTAAAATTTGATGATGATTGAAATCCATCTGCTAATTTAAATTTCCATTTATATACTACAGTTTCGTCCTCTATACCTAATACATTGTCTGGTGTATTACCGTAGGTTTTAATTTCGTTACGTTGCCTATCAAAATTAATGCAACGATCATTGTCAGGTGTAGTGTGTATAAAAAATCTAAATACGTTAGTGTTTAAGTCGGTATCAAAAACCTCGTCAATATGTTCTCCAAAAGCATTATGGTTACAATCTGGTGTTTCTATTGGGTTATGTCCTGGAGCAAGTATTGAGGTAATTAAATCATAGGTGTTTCCTGGTTCATCTGCTTTAAGTGTAACACCTTCTGGAGTTTGATTTTCTTTTATAAGCGCAATCATGACCGAATTATTGGATGTATTGGTGTCATTATAGGTACTCTGGAACTGAGTTTTAAAATTTATTGTCGCATTAACTTGAGTGGTGTCTGCATTAAAGTTTAATTGTTTTTCAACTTGACTTTCATCAGCAATTCCATAATTGTAAATTAATGCTATGTCTAATTTTTGTGTTAAGTCAGAATTATCAATCCATGTAATAGTACTTACAGATGAGGTTATTGAAAGATCTGTTGCAATTACATCAGTATCTGTAGCTTCGTCATTTGAATTACAACTATTAATAATAAAACACAGAGTGATTATTTTTATTAAAGCTAATTGACTATTTTTCATGGTTAGAAAAATAATAAAATTTTGGTTGTAAACATAAATTTATGATGCTAATTACTTTTTAAAAAGCAATTACTGATTTATAATTACTATTTAGGAATGACTAATACTTCAACACGTCTGTTTTTTGCTCTGTTGTCGTCAGTATCATTTTCAACAATAGGTTTAGATTCTCCTAAACCTTTTTCTTTCCAATTAAACTGACTACTTGGGATAAGCTTTTTAAGCTCTACAATTGCGCTTTTAGCACGTGCTAACGATAGTTTTTTGTTAAAACTAGCATCACCAACATCGTCTGTGTGTCCTTCGACAATAACATTTCCTTTTTTTAATACTTTAATACTTTCGGCTAATTCTTTAAGTGCGTCTATACCTTCTGGTTTTAATTCTGACTTTCCAGTTTCAAATAACACTTTACTATCTAATTTTAAACGCATTGCTGCACCAATTGCTGCTATTGCATCTACATCTGCTCCTGGTAATGCACTGTATTGTTTAAGGTCTGTTAGCCTAACGTAATAAAATAAATCGTCTGGTTGTACAAATTCTGCAATATCAACTTCAGAAACGCCTCCATCAATTTTACCAACTTTAATCCATGTTTTTCCATCTTTAGAGATTTCAAGTGTAGTAGGTTCTATTTTACCAATTTCAAAAATGTATAAATCTGGACCCTTAACATCTGTTAGTGCATTATCATTAAATTTAACCGTTAAACTTCCTGCTAATCCAAGACTATAAATACCTGTAACTGTCATAGCTCCATTATCTTGTATCATGTCTGGAGAGCCAATAACATTGTTTAAATCTGTAACGTTTAACTTTGGATGACGTGCACTAATAACAGTGTCTGCAAAGGATAATCTACCTAAAGGTAAATAGACAGCATTTCTGACTTTACCACCAAAAAAGGTTTCGCCAACGTCTTCACCAAAGTATAAATCTGGATTTAGTTTTTTAAAATCTGCTTGTGCAGTTTTAGATAGTTTGGCTATTTTTTTCTGAGCTGTTTTTACAATTTTAATGCTTCTTTCAATTTTTGATTTATAACTTGGGCTTGCTTTTATTGTTCCATCATTATAATTTTTAAGCATTGTTTCCAGCTCTATCAAATACGAATCAGCTTCTTTAGCATCATGCATGTAGCCTGCTTTAATAGTAAAAGGCCTAAGCCTTTTGTTTTCTTGAGTATACACATATTGCAGTACTTTTCTAGCATCTCTTTCTGGTAGTTTTGAGATAAGTTGTGTCCCAGACATAGCGTCTATTTTCTTAGCTTTTTCTGGTGTAAACTTTCCTTTTAAATCCTTTTGAAGGACTAAAATTGCATCTTCAATAGAAACTCCAGTTGAGGTGTTTTTAGAAGTTAATTGTTCTAAAGTGATGTCTCCTTTTAAAGTAGGACCACGACGTGGTATTGCGTCTTTAATATTTTTTTGTACTTGTTTAATTAATGCTTTTAAAGTATCTGGATTGTTAAGCTTGTCTTGGTATTCTTCTTTTGGGATACCACTATATTGGTATAGTTTTTCAATAGCCTCTCTATTTATTGATTGATTTTTAGGCAATTCAGAATTAGCATCTTTATTTAAAACGGTATTAAAGTCTTCTATAGCATCTTTAATCTGCTCAGTTTTTTTGGTCGATTTTTGCGATTTTTTTTGTTTTTTGGTTGTCTTAACTTCTTTATTATCTGGTATGGTAGGTTTGGGGCTTTTAGCATCGTCTTTACATGCTAGTACTGAAATAAAAACAAAGAGCAATAGGATATTTTTCATCATTTTTTTTTAATATTTTTATAATTCGCTAATAAATAATTTTGCAAATTTCACCATTTCATCTTTGGAATAAAAACAAGGTGTAGGTCTAGTGCCTACAACACGATTGGCTTGAATTTGGATAAAACTATAGCCATGTTTTATGTACAAGGATATATTACTTCCAACAGCATCTACTTTTTCAATTCCTGCCATATCACCAAGATTATCTATAGTTTCTAAATCGTCACTCATTTCCATTAAAACAATATTATAGATTGCTTTACAATCTTTTTCGGTTTTATAAGTGGTTACGTTTACGTCAAAATATTCGTCAAAATTTTCAACTTTTTCAAATCTAAAAGTACAACCCAAATCTGTTGAAGATAGTATAGTGTAATCTAGAGTTTTACTGTTACTAAAACATATTGAAGAGTAATCTGCATTTTTAAAATAATCTTCGCAGTTTAATTTTGTAATCTTTTTTGAAGCCTTTTTAGTCATGCTTTGCTTCTTTTTATTTAGATCTTGTATTATAGTATCTGTAGTTTTTTTAGACTCTGATCCACAGCTAAACTGCATCAAAACGATTGCTAGTAATAAGGTTTTTTTCATGACTAATTATTTTTTAATGACTAATTCTGCTTTATTAATTTTAAGACTTGGATGTTTAGATGAAATTAAAACAGCTTTAAAACCATAAGTGCCATCTTCTTCTATTTTTAGCTGATGGTTTTTACCAGTAAAACTCCAATTAGTTTTACCCATTAACGTTGTTTTTACTTCGCCAATGGTTATATTTTTCTTAGTTGGGTCAATGTCTATTTGAGACATCTCAGTCCCTTTTTTAAATATTTTTAGTCTAAATCTAAGATCTACTTTACCTGCATATTCCATATCCATATCAGACCAGAAAGCAATTTTGTCTCCTTTTTTTAAGTCAAGTATTGCTTCTTTTACAATAAAATTATTGTTTGTACTAAGCTTATTAATATCTAGTCTTGCAATTTCTTCTCCAGTTAAACCACAACCTATTAAAAATAGAGGTAGTATTAATACTGCTATTAGTTTTTTAAACCTATTATTGCCCAATGTTGTTATAGTCACTTGATTGTATTGTTAAGTTAGAGTCTTCAATTGATAAACAAGTCATGGTTATGGTTTGAGGTTTTCTTCTTGACGTGTCAATCATTTCCATTTCCATTGCCCAACCATCTAAATCTGTCATCCATTGATTGTTTGTTTTTTTGTCTTGTTTTACTTTATGAAAATCACTAGGAAACCTAATATTTACATCTTTAGTAACCCAAATAGTAGCAGTCATATCCTTACCTGTCATTTTATATTCTAGACAATTATAACCTAGGATGGTTTTAGAGTTACCTGTAGCTTTTATATCTATATTCTGTGCTTCTGTATCTTCTTCATCTGTTTTAAATTCTATTCCAAATTTCATTTTTTTTCCATCATTGTCCATAAAACTAAACATGGCTTCTCTATCTATATCAAAAACAGTAAAATTGTCTCCTTTTATTCTTTTATCCTTAATTTCTGCACATAAAAAATTACCTGATTCTGGTAGGTAATAGTTAATATCCATTACATCTTTTCCAGATTTAATTTGCATTTCTGCTTTATAATTAAAAGTATAATTATTTGCAGGATCTACTTTTGAAATACCAGGAATACTAGAGTTTTTTTTGTTTTTACTTTTTTTATTAAAGGTAGAATCAAATGCTTTTTCTGTTTCTTTCTGAGTTTTTTGTTCGACCTTACGTTCTACAGTTTTTTCTGCTACTTTTCCGATTTTTTTACCTAGTTTTTTAAAAATTTGAGCATCTACAGACCCTGAAAAGCATAAGGTTAAAACGAATAAAAAGGTTAATTTTTTCATAGTGTATTATTTAATTGTTGTTTTTTATTTTAGATACTATTGCTTGAGCCATTTTTATAAGTTGGTCATCTTCATACATGCAATGTGGTTTACTTTTAAAATATTCTGAAAAAACACGCACACGTACATTGCCAATAATTGTAGTTAATGTTTTTTCTTTGTTTTTTTCTTTGGAAGTAATAAAAGCAACATCACCTAAGCCATTAATGTTTTTATAGGTAGATCCTGGAATGTTTTTTTCTTTTAAACCTTCAGTAATTAAATTAAAGTATTCCATTTGTGCTGAATCATTTTCAAAATAATAACCAACTTTTAAATCGTTTATACCTAACTGATTTGATTTTATATTAATCTGACATACTTTTTCTAAAGTGTAACTTATATTAAAATCCTTTGCCTTATTTTCTAAACAGATATTTGAGAAGTTGATAGATTTAAAAAAGGCATCGCAATCTGCAGGTTTTTTATAAAAGGTTGTTTTTGAAGCGTAATTTTTATTGCTTGAAGTTGCACTTTCAATGTCTGTATTAGTGTGCTTGTTTTTGCATCCTAAAAAAAGTAATAGACAGATTATTGTAGTGGTAGATTTCATTTTTAAATATTAATTATGTAAAAAGTTTATAGGTTTAATACTTTTATGGTCTTAACATTTTGGTTATAGTACACTTTAATAAAATACACACCAGATTCTAAATTTGAAAAGTTAAGTGTAGTATTTAATGCGTTTACATCCTTTATTATTAGTTTGCTACCTAAAGCATTATAAATTTCGATTGTTGATATTGGATGTTTTGCGCTAATGTTTAACTCTTCTTTTACAGGGTTTGGATAGTACTTAAATGAATCCAAGACAAAACTGTCTTGTGATAAGGCATTTTGAGTAAGTAAAAGTGTAAAATCATAATCACAATCTCCTTTACAAGCAAGGGTTGCTTTAGTAATACTTATATAATACAATACTCCAGGTTGCAAAGCACTTATTAGGTTTTCTCCATCGTTTCCACAATCTATCTCATTAGTACCAACACAATCATCATAAATGGTATAGTTAAGAAATCCACCTCCATCAAGATATAAATACAGGTTTCCTGATGTTGGAGCTGTAAATGAATACCAAACATCATGTTGACTAAAAGCACAAGAAGAGTTGACTCCAGAAACTGTTGCCATTTCTGTAGATCCTGAGACTTGTGTCCCAAAAGTTAAATCTATTGCTCCGGAACAATCATTATTTGTTGGAATTTGAGAAAAAGCTTTACCGCTAATAAGCATAGTAAAAATTAAAAAACATGTAATAATTTTATTCATTGAAGTTTTAAAATTATAAGAATTTATAAATATGAAGGCTTATGTTTTTAATGAAATAAACATAATTTTAAAAAACTAATAGAGCCAAAGCATTGTTTAGTCGATCCGTTTATACAGACAAATCTAATGGAAAGATGTTTTTGGAATGTTATTCTATTACAATGATTATAATAGAAGTTGCGTCATTTCGCGAATTGACCTTCTGTAGTTATAGCGAAACTAGCTTGTTAGGCGTAAAATAAGCTTATAAGGGGTTTCGTTGTATTTTGCTAAGAATACGCGTTCAAAACTTTTTTTAGACCCAAAACCACATGCTTTTGCGATTTCTTCAATTTTATAGTGCCTAAACATTTTGTCGTTTTTAATCTTATTATAGGCATATTCAAGTCTTAAATCATTAATAAAAACTGAGAATGATTTTTTATATTTTTCATTAATATATTGGCTTAAATAGCGTTCAGATTTTATTGCATTATCTGCACAAAAAGATTTTCTGGTAATATTAGATTTTAAAAATAATTGTTGATTTTTAAATTTAGTTATTGCAGTTTCAATTTTATCAATTTCATTATCACTAATAACTATTTTTTTACCCGGATTTTTTTTCTGTAGGTTTAGTGTTTCCTTTTTATTATTTTTTCGTTTTAACAAAAACAATCCAAATAAAGAAAACAGTATAAGAAGTGAGCCAAAAATTAAATATTTTCTGGAGTTTTTTTCTTTAATACTATTTAGCTCTCGATTTTTTTCAATATTGTATAAATCTCTATATTTTTCAACAGAAAAACTTAAAGAATCGTTTACAGCTTCATTATAAATTTTATGATAGGCATTTGCTTTTTCTTGATTACCCATTTTTTCATAGACATCAATTAATTTATTTGCTGCAACTTTTATCTGTTCTGGATCTTTAGTCTCTACAGTAAGTTTTAAAAACTCATCAAAATAAGTTGTAGCTTCTTGTAAAGAGTCTTGTTTTATTAAACAATCTCCAATCATTGCGTAAGCATAACTTTTGGCATTTAAAAAGCTTGTAGTGTCTTTTATAATGCTAAAATTTTGTTGTTTGCAAAGCTCATAATTTTTACTAAAAAAATTATATTGCATTGCTACATGGTTTTTTGTTTTACTATCAATATTAGATCGTTCAGTTATTTTATAAGCTTCTGTGATAGATTTTTCGGCATTTTCAGAGTTGTCTAACTCTAAATGCAATTGAGATAATAATAAATGTGTTTGCACAGATAATGAAGCATCATCACTATGTTTAACAACTAAGTCAAAATACTCAATAGATTTTTTGTAATCTGTTATTGCAGAATAAATACAACCAATCATAAAATTAAACTTAACTCTAAGTTTTTGATCATCTATCTTGTCTATGGAGTTAAATGCTTGTTTTAAAGCTTCGTCATAAGACGATTGTATAAACAAGACTTTTACCAATTGGTAATTAAGTTGGCTTTTATTTTTGTTTAGTGGAAGTTTATCTAGATTAGTTTGAATGTATGTTTTAGCAGAATCTAGTTTTGCTTGAGATATATAATAATTTATCTGTTTTTGTATAGAGTCTGTCTGACATATAACAACATTAGCCATCAAACTAAAAACAACAATTAATATAAATTTAATTTTTCTCATTATTAACAAAAATGGGATTACTTTTTTAACTAACCAATTTAAAAAAGGGTTTTAATGTTTTTTTAATTTAAAAACTAAATTATTGTGCAGTATAAACTTGTCCACGATGTGGTTTTAAGGCATCGCGTATTGGTTTCATTTCAGTCTCATTAACTACCATGAAAGCAATACTATGCATATCGCTTAATTGTTCAAAACCAGAAATATTTAATTCGGTTTTTTCTAAAGCAATAAATTGTTTAAGATGTATTTCGTGATGTTCTGCAATTTTTAATGCATCAGGACCTTTAAAATCCCAAATCAGTTTTAGTTGTCGCATGTTTTATTTTAATAAAGACGTTCCGTTTTCTGCAAAATTCTTGAAATCTATTAAATATCTTTTAGATTGCTTTTTAAATTCTTTAGGCATTAACATTAACATCATTCTCATTGCAAAATTAGTTGGTGCAAATTGGTTTTTGCTAGTCCATTGTGTGGTGTTGGCATCAATAGCTTCAAAATAGTTTTCTTGGATGTTATGCATGCCTTTACTATCAAAATTAAAATGAAAGGCTTTATTGTTGTCTCTATGAGTAATCGTTTCAGTAAGTGTCATTTTTCGTTTACCAAAAGTATAATTTAATTTCATTTTTGCACCTATCATTCCTGGATCACCAGAAATATGCTCATAACTATCCAATCCTGCTTGCCAATGTTTCATGTTGGAATGATCATCCAGTAGATTAAAGCATTCTGTTAGTGGTTTATTTATAGTTATTTGGATAATATATTTCATACGATTAGCGATAATAAAAATAAAGCTATAAAAAAATTAACGATTGTAAAATTACAATCGCTAAAATTATACAGATAGTCGTTATATTACTTTAGTTAAGGATTAAATGCATTTAAGCTTTAACCAAAGAAGACTATCATTATCAAAGCTTATTTGTAAAATTTAATATTTCTATAACGTTTTACTGTTAATATTTTTTTCATTTTAGCACTTTAATAAGTTAAAGAAGCTATAATAAATGGTTTCTTGCATCGTTAATAAAAGTCCTTGTATTATAGTGTAATATTGCTATTTTTGCAGACATTGCAAACAAAAAGTGCCCTTTCTATGAAAATTAATATATTTCGTTTAACATTAGTAGTTCTTTTACTGTCTAGTGTTTTAGTTAAAGCTCAAAATAAAACAGTTTTATTTACTGTTAATGACGACCCAGTTTACACCTCAGAGTTTAAACGTGTTTACAATAAAAATTTAGAATTAGTTAAAGACGATTCTCAAAAGGATATTGATAATTACTTAGACCTTTTTGTAAAATATAAACTTAAAATAGCAGAAGCTAAAAGCTTAGGTTTGGACAAAAAGCCATCTTATTTAAGAGAATTTGGAAACTACAAAAACCAATTAGCAAAAAACTATTTAAACGATAATAAAGTTACAGGTCAATTAATAGAAGAAGCCTATACTAGGATGCAAACAGAGGTTGATGCTAACCATATATTAGTAAGAATCGATGAAAATGCAAGCCCTAAAGATTCTGTTTTAGCCTTTCAAGAAATACAAAAATTAAGAGATCGTGTTATTAAAGAAGGTTTTGAAGCAGTAAAAAAAGACATCCATAATGGTCGTACTTTATTTGCAGAAGAACTAGGATATTTTACAGCTTTTAAAATGGTATATCCTTTTGAAAACGCAGCGTTTAACACTTCAGTTGGAGAGTGGTCACAACCTTTTAGAACCCAATTTGGGTATCATGTTGTTTTGGTAAAAGATAAACGTGTTAATAGAGGAGACGTAACTGTAGCACATATTATGTTAACAGATAATAAATTAGAGCAAACTGCAGAAGAGCGTATTAACGAAATCTATAAACGTGTAAAGCAAGGCGAAGATTTTAGTGCTTTAGCAAAACAGTTTTCTGACGATAAAAGCTCAAGTAGTAAAGGTGGTAAACTTAATGCATTTTCTGCTGGACAATTAAGCTCTAAAACTTTTGAAGAACAAGCTTTTGGATTAGAAAAAGTTAACGATGTTACTAAACCATTTAAATCAGAATTTGGATATCATATCATCAAATTGTTAGAAAAAAACGGAATTAAATCTTTTAAAGAGCTTGAGCCAGAATTAAAAAACAAAATTAAGCGCGATTCTAGATCTAAAGTTATTAATGATAAGCGTATTGAAGGTTTAATGAAGAAGTATAATGTATCAACAAATTCAGATTTAACTCCTTTCGTTTCTATCTTAAATGACGATTTTTTTGCTAGTAATTGGAAGATTCCTTCAAGTTTTAAAGGAGAAGAATTACTACTTAAAATTGGTGATAAAGAATTAAGTCAAATGGACTTTGCGAACTTTTTAGTTAAAAGCCAACGTAGACGTCAAGCTAAAATATCATTAAATAAGTTAGTTGATGATAACTATAAAGTTTTTGTTGAAAGTAACTTAAAAACCTATCAAGAAAAAAACTTAGAAAATGAAAACGAAGAATATGCTCAGATAGTTAACGAGTATCGAGATGGCTTATTACTTTTTGATTTAATGGAAACCGAAATCTGGAATGCAGCCAAAAAAGACACAGTTGCTGTAAAAGAGTATTATTTGCTTAATAAACAAAAATACTTTTATGACGTAAGGGTAGATGCTGTAGTAGGATCTTCTGCTAAAAAAAGCGTTATTAAAAGAGTTGCTAAGCTATTAGATAATAATAAAACAATAGAGGTTATTAAAAACGGATTAAACTCTGACACAAAAATTAATGTTAGTTTTATTGTTGATGTTTTAGATATTAATCATCAAGCATTACCCGAAGGGTTATCTAAAAAAACAGGTGTATCAAAAATATTTAAGCATAACGATGCTTACACTGTTGTAAAAATTAACGAAATCTTGCCACAAACACCCAAAACCTTTGAAGAAGCAAAAGGAAGTGTTATTTCGGATTTTCAAGAACAAAAAGAAAAAGACTGGTTGGAAGGATTGTCAGAAAAATTTAAAGTAAAAATTAATAAAGCGGCATTACAACAAGTAAAAGAAGAATTAAAATAAGTTGAAAAAGGCAGCCTACATATTTGTATTAATTAACGTTTTATGGTCTTGCGACTATTTTAAACCTATTCCACAAGAGGAAGCATTAGCTAGAATAGACGACGCTTTTTTGTATGCAAGTGATTTAGAAAAAGCAATGCCAGAAAACCTTAGTGAATCAGACAGTACTGTTTTTGCAAATAACTTTGTTAATAAATGGGCAACACAACAATTATTAGTGCAACGTGCTCAAGTAAATTTGTCAGATCTTAAACAAGATAAATTTGATAAACTAATCCAACAATACAAAAGCGATTTATATAGTAAAGCTTACTTGGAAGCTTTAGTTAGTAAAAACCTAGAAACTAATGTGTCGCTAGAAGAAGCTTCAGCATATTACCAAACCAATAAAGATGCTTTTAAATTAAATGAAGATTTAATACAGTTTAGATATATTAATTTAGAAGCTAATAGGTTAGACTTAGATAATATAAAAAAGAAGTTTAAACGCTTTAATGATGACGATAAAACAGAATTGGATTCAATATCAATTCAGTTTAAATCTTACTCTTTAAAAGATTCATTATGGATTAGAGTAGATCAAGCCATAAAAAAAATACCAGTAATCACATCAGAAAACAAAAATGAATTGTTAAAAAAATCTAATTTTATACAACTCAAAGATTCATTAGGATTATATTTGATGCAAATAAATAAAGTGTTGTTACGAAACGAGACAGCACCACTAGAATACGTTAGACCAACAATCAACCAAATCGTTATTAATAAACGAAAACTGGAATTAATAAAACAATTAGAAAAGGACATTACTAAAGATGCCATTAAAAACAAACAATTTGAAATTTACAATTAAAAGTAAAACGCTAACAGCTTTTGCGTTTTTATTACTAGCAACTTTTACAGCTTCAGCTCAAGAAATAATTGAAGAAACAACTTCAGAAAAAGCAATAGATTCAACAATAACAACTGGAGCCAAAAAAGTTGATGGAGTAGCAGCAGTCGTAGGAGATTATATTGTTTTGGATAGTGATGTAGACAAAATGATTTTACAACTTAAAGCACAAGGTGCTTCTTTACAAGGTGTAACACGTTGCCAATTATTTGGTAAATTATTAGAAGATAAACTGTATGCACATCATGCTATACAAGACAGTATTGTGGTTAGTGATGCAGAAATTAGATCACATGTAGATCAGCAAGTTCAGCAATTCCTACAACAAACAAATGGTAGTATGGATGAGTTACTTAAGTTTTATAAAAAAGAAGACGAAGCTAGTTTTAGAGAAGAAATGTTTGAAATAAACAAAAGCAATAAACTAGCAACAGAAATGAGAAAAAAAATTATTGAAGACATTGAGGTTACTCCAGAAGAAGTACGTCAATTTTTCAATAAAATACCAAAAGAAGAACTTCCAAGGTTTGGTACAGAACTTAAAGTAGCGCAAATTATTGTAGAGCCTAAGGTTAGCCAACAAGAAAAACAACGCATTATTGACCAATTAAAAAAGTTTAAACAAGAAGTAGAAAGTGGCGCAAAAAGTTTTAGGTCTAGAGCAGCATTCTATTCGGATGATCCAGGATCAAAAAAATCTGGAGGAAAATTACCACCAATGAATAGAACACGTCCTAGAATGGTAAAGGAGTTTAGAGATGTTGCGTTTTCTTTGCAAGAAGGAGAGATTTCAGAACCTTTTAAAACAGACTTTGGTTACCATATTATTTATTTAGAAAAAATTAGAGGACAAGAATATGACGTAAGCCATATACTTTTAGTGCCTGAAATTTCAGACGATGAGATTTTAGAAGCTAAAGAAAAAATTGAAAAGATTAAAACCGACATTAATAATGGTGACTATACTTTTGCAGAAGCAGCAAAAGAGTTTAGTGATGAAAAAGAGACTAGAAGTGAAGGTGGACAATTAATAAACCCACAAACACAAGATTATAATTTTGAGTTAACCAAAATGGACCCAGAATTGTATGGTCAGTTACAAGGGTTGGAAAACAACACAATTAGTGACGTTTTAACAGATACAGATAGACAAGGAAGAATAAAGTTTAAGTTAGTTACTGTTACTGATAGAATAGACGAGCATGATGCAGATTACTCTCGTGATTATTTAAAAATTAAAGAATTAGCTTTAAACGAAAAACAATACGATGCTATTGGAAAATGGCAAAACGAAAAAATAACAGACACATATATTAAAATTAGCGAAGCACGTAGAGACTGTGATTTTAGTAGTAATTGGTTAAAAAAATAAGAAAATTATATGTCAGACGTTGCAGCAGTAAAATCTCTAGTAACAAGATACAATGCTTTAAAACAAGAAGTAGCCAAAGTTATAATTGGACAAGATGAGGTTGTAAACCAAATTCTAATATCCATTTTTTCTGGAGGACACGCATTATTAATTGGTGTTCCTGGATTAGCAAAAACGTTAATGGTTAACACTATTTCTCAAGCTTTAGGTTTAGATTTTAAGCGTATCCAGTTTACACCAGATTTAATGCCAAGTGACATTTTAGGAAGCGAAATCCTTGATGAAAGCAGACAGTTTAAATTTATAAAAGGACCAATATTTGCTAATATTATTTTGGCAGACGAGATTAACCGTACACCACCAAAAACGCAAGCAGCATTATTAGAAGCTATGCAAGAACGTGCAGTGACAGTATCTGGTCATCACTACAAACTAGACTTACCATACTTTGTGTTAGCAACACAAAACCCAATAGAGCAGGAAGGGACTTATCCTTTGCCAGAAGCACAATTGGATCGTTTTATGTTTGCTATAAATCTGGATTATCCAAGTTTTCAAGAAGAAGTAGATGTAGTTAAAGCAACAACTTCAGACCATAAACCAAAAGTTAACGCCTTATTTACCGCTCAAGAAATTACAGATTTTCAGCAACTAATAAGACGTATTCCTGTAGCAGATAATGTTATAGAATACGCAGTAACTATGGTTGGTAAAACTAGATCAAATAGTGAGGCTGCTTCAGACTTAGTCAAACAATATGTAGATTGGGGAGCAGGACCAAGAGCCTCTCAAAACCTAATTTTAGCTGCAAAAACACATGCAGCAATAAACGGTAAATTTTCTCCAGATATAGAAAACGTACAAGCTGTAGCAACTAGTATTTTACGTCACAGAATGATTAAAAACTATAAAGCAGAAGCTGAAGGAATAACTATAGAACATATAATAAAAAACTTGTTTTAAAAATGAATTTAAAGCAGTTCAGGTTTCCTTTATTAGTGCTAATATTAGGAATAGTATTAACTGTTGTTGGTGCCTATTTTAAAATTCAGCATAAAGAACACGGTAGCTTATTATTAACCATTGGTACTTTTTTAGAATTCTGTGCAATATTTTTAGCAATTATTAAATTGATAAAAATTTCTAGACAAAAATCTTAAACTTCTACTTTATTTGAAACCAATAACAACATACAAACAAAGAGTTTTTGGTTTAGATGTTGTAAGGGCAATTGCAATTTTGCTTATACTTTGTTCGCATTCAACACTTTTATTATTTCCAGAATCAAAATCTACTTTAGTTAAGTTTATTCAGTTTTTTGGAACCATTGGAGTGGATATTTTCTTTGTATTAAGTGGTTTTTTAATTGGGACCATTCTTATCAAACATATAGAAGCTAAACAAACATCATTCAGGCATTTTACTAACTTTTGGATGCGTCGTTGGTTTAGGACTTTGCCAAATTACTATTTAGTTTTGCTTATAAATATTGGGTTATTATTTGTTTTTAATACAGAAATCCCAAAACAACTTTATAAATACTTTTTCTTTTTTCAGAATTTTAGCCAACAACAACCAGACTTTTTCACAGAGTCTTGGAGCTTGTCAATAGAGGAGTTTGCCTATTTGATTGGCCCAATAGTATTGATGCTTTTTGGATTAATTCTTAGGAGGATTAATAAATGGACGTTTTTAATGACAGTATTTTTGACTATTTTGTTTTTTACTTTTAGTCGTTACGTTTTTCAAATTAATTATACTGTAATTCCAACAGAAATACAATGGAGTAAATTACTAAGAAAAGTAGTAATTTACAGAATTGATAGTATATACTATGGGTTTTTAGGTGCATTTATAAGTTATTATTACACTCAATTCTGGAAAAAATATAAATGGTTAAGTTTTATTTTGGGAACAGTTTTATTTTTAGGACTTCATATATATATTTATAAAAACCAGTTAGAGCCAAACTCCTTTTCTTCTTTTTTTAATATTTGGTATTTGGCATTAGTTTCAATAAGTATACTTTTGACATTTCCAGTATTTTCTACATGGAAAAAAGGTAGTTTATTTTCAAAATCAATTACAAAAATTAGTTTGTGGTCATACTCAATCTATTTAGTAAATTATTCAATTGTCTTATTAAGCATTCAGCAATTAATTAATATTTCACTTTTAAATACATTTGAAAAGATTGGAATACTTATTTTCTTTTGGATTTTCACATTTATTTTGTCAGCGTTATTATTCAAGTATTTTGAAAAACCAATCCTTAATTATCGAGAATCTTATAAGTTTACGAAATCGTTTTAGTAAGTGGTTTTGATAATTTAATATTTTACGACTTTTAAATTATTGATTTCGTATATTTTGAGGCATAAATTCTTAATTCATTAAATTATATATAATGATTACTCAAATTCATTATATGCTTTTAAAACTCTTCAAATTTTCGTAATTTTGCTGGACTTAAAAAGTGTCTCATTAACTATTAAACGTGCTATTTAGGTATGATAATAATCTTTGTATTCCAAAACATTATTGTCAATGATTAACATTAAAATAATTCTTTTTTAAACTATATGAACATTTATACCGATTACCTTAAGCAGATCGAGAATCGAAAAGAGCAAGGTCTCCATCCTCAGCCAATTGATAGTGCTGAATTAACAAGTGCTTTAATAGAACAAATTAAAGATGTTAATAATAAATATAGAGAAAAATCTCTTGATTTCTTTATTTATAATATTTTACCTGGTACTACTAGTGCTGCTGTTGTTAAGGCTAAATTTTTAAAAGAGATTATTTTAGGACAAGCAACAGTTTCAGAAATTTCTACAGCTTTTGCTTTTGAACAATTATCTCATATGAAAGGAGGTCCTTCGGTTGAAGTATTGTTAGATTTAGCTTTAGGAAATGATGCTGCAATTGCAGAAGCAGCAGCTAAAGTATTAAAAACACAAGTGTTTTTATATGAAGCAGATACAGAAAAATTAGAAAATGCTTACAAAGCAGGTAATGCTATTGCTAAAGAATTGTTAGAAAGCTATTCTAAAGCAGAGTTCTTTACAAAGTTACCTGAAGTAGATGAAAAAATAGAAGTTGTTACATTTGTAGCAGGAGTTGGTGATATTTCTACGGATTTATTATCTCCAGGTGCAGATGCACACTCTAGGTCTGATAGAGAATTACATGGACAATGTATGTTTGAGCATAACAAAGATATGCAAAACGAATTGTTAGCTTTAAAAGAGCAACATCCTGATAAGCGTGTCATGCTAATAGCAGAAAAAGGTACAATGGGTGTTGGTTCTTCTAGAATGTCTGGTGTAAATAACGTTGCATTATGGACAGGTGTTCCTTTTAGTAAATACGTACCATTTATCAATTTTGCTCCAGTAATTGCAGGTACAAATGGTATTGCACCAATTTTTTTAACAACAGTTGGAGTAACTGGAGGTATTGGTATTGATTTAAAAAACTGGGAAAAACAAAAAGACGCAGATGGAAATACAGTTGTAGATGAAGATGGAGAACCAGTTTTAAAGCAAACCTATTCTGTAGATACAGGTACAGTATTAACAATTAATACTAAAACAAAAAAATTATATAACGGAGAAACAGAATTAAAAGATATTTCTACTGCATTAACACCACCAAAAATGGAGTTTATTAAGGCTGGTGGATCTTACGCTGTAGTTTTTGGTAAAAAATTACAAACTATAGCATGTAACATTTTAGGAATAGAAATCCCTCAAGTATACGCTACTTCAAAAGAAGTATCTATTGAAGGACAAGGTTTAACAGCTGTTGAAAAAATATTCAACAAAAACGCTGTAGGGACTACTCCAGGAAAAACATTACACGCAGGCTCTAATGTTAGAGTAGAAGTAAATATTGTAGGTTCTCAAGATACAACAGGATTAATGACTTCTCAAGAGTTAGAGATGATGGCTGCTACAGTAATTTCTCCAATTGTCGATTGTGGTTACCAATCAGGATGTCATACAGCTTCTGTATGGGATGATAAATCTAAAGCTAACATACCAAGGTTAATGAAGTTTATGAATGACTTTGGTTTAGTTACAGCACGTCACCCAGAAGGAAAATATCCTGCAATGACAGATGTAATTCATAAAGTATTAAATGATTTAGCTGTAGATGATTGGGATGTAATAATAGGAGGAGATTCGCATACACGTATGGCAAAAGGAGTTGCTTTTGGAGCAGATTCTGGTACAGTTGCTTTAGCACTAGCTACAGGAGAGGCTACTATGCCAATTCCAGAGTCTGTAAAAGTTACTTTTAAAGGAGAGATGAAATCTTATATGGATTTTCGTGATGTGGTTCACGCTACTCAAGAGCAGATGTTAAATCAATTTGAAGGAGAAAATGTTTTTCAAGGAAAAATTATTGAAGTTCATATTGGTACTTTAACTTCAGATCAAGCATTTACATTTACAGATTGGACTGCAGAGATGAAAGCAAAAGCATCAATTTGTATTTCAGAAGATGAAACTTTAATAGAATCATTAGAAATCTCTAGAGATCGTATTCAAATTATGATTGATAAGGGTATGGATAACCCAAAGCAAGATCTTAAAGGATTAGTAGATAAAGCAAATAGTCGTATCACCGAAATTAAAACAGGAACTAAATCGGCATTAAAACCAGACGCAGATGCAAAATATTATGCAGATGTTGTTATAGATTTAGATAAGATTATAGAACCTATGATTGCTGATCCAGACGTAAATAATGAAGATGTATCTAAGCGTTACACACACGATAACATACAGCCATTATCTTTCTACGGAGGAACTAAAAAAGTAGATTTAGGTTTCATTGGATCATGTATGATTCACAAAGGAGATATGCAGATTTTAGCTCAAATGTTGAAGAACATTGAAGCACAACATGGAAAAGTAGAATTTAAAGCACCTTTAGTAGTTGCACCACCAACCTATAATATTGTTGATGAGTTAAAAGCAGAAGGCGATTGGGAAATATTAGTAAAATATTCAGGTTTCGAATTCGATGATAACGCACCAAAAGGATTAGCGCGTACTAAATATGAAAACATGTTGTACCTAGAGCGTCCAGGTTGTAACCTATGTATGGGTAACCAAGAAAAAGCAGCACCAGGAGATACAGTAATGGCAACTTCCACGCGTTTATTCCAAGGTCGTGTAGTAAGAGATACCGATGAGAAAAAAGGAGAATCTTTATTATCTTCAACACCAGTTGTAGTATTATCTACAATATTAGGAAGAACACCAACAATAGAAGAATATCAAGCAGCAGTAAAAGGGATAGTATTAACTAAGTTTAAACCTTCTCAAAAACAATTAGTAATGTAATTGATTATTCAATATCAAATAATTAAAATCCTGAATCTAAGATTCAGGATTTTTTTATGCATTTAAATTAGTAAATAAAATAAATTGGGCGTTACCACAAGGGTCGGGCTTTCCATTCTCAATCTTTTTGTTCGTGCCTCACAAAAAGGATTTCCACTACAATCCCTAACGCAATATCTAGCCAACGTTGTTTTATAGACTATTTTCAATAGGAAACAATTATAGAATTGAGATTACATATAAAAATCTTATCCTAATATAAACCTATAATATCATCACCACTTTTTAAGTCAAGTTGTATTTTGTATATTTAGAAGAAATAAATTTTAAAATAAAACAAAATAGTATGGCATTCGATATAGATATGATAAAAAAGGTGTATAGCCAAATGGCAGAACGCGTTGATACAGCACGTAAAGTTGTGGGTAAACCGTTAACACTTTCAGAGAAGATTTTATACTCACACCTTTGGGATGGTAAAGCAACAAAAGGGTTTGCCAGAGGTAAAGATTATGTGAATTTTGCACCAGATCGTATTGCATTACAAGATGCTACAGCTCAAATGGCTCTATTACAATTTATGCAAGCCGGAAAAAGTAAAGTAGCAGTTCCAACTACAACACATTGTGATCACTTAATTCAAGCAAAAGATGGAGCGTCTTCAGATTTAAAAAACGCGAATAATGTAAGTAGTGAAGTTTTTAATTTCTTAGAATCTGTATCAAATAAATACGGTTTAGGGTTCTGGAAACCTGGAGCAGGAATCATTCATCAAGTAGTATTAGAAAATTATGCGTTTCCAGGAGGAATGATGATCGGAACAGATTCTCATACAGTAAATGCTGGAGGGTTAGGTATGGTTGCTATTGGAGTTGGTGGTGCAGATGCAGTAGATGTTATGGCAGGTATGGCTTGGGAACTAAAGTTTCCTAAATTAATAGGTGTAAGATTAACAGGTAAACTATCTGGTTGGACAGCACCAAAAGATGTTATTTTAAAAGTAGCAGGAATTGTTTCTGCAAAAGGAGGGACAGGAGCAATTGTTGAGTATTTTGGACCTGGAGCAACGTCTATGTCTTGTACTGGAAAAGGTACAATTTGTAACATGGGAGCAGAAATAGGAGCAACAACATCTACTTTTGGTTATGACGAGTCTATGGAACGTTACTTACGTGCTACAGAAAGAGCAGATGTAGCTGATGCAGCAAACCAAGTAAAAGATTATTTAACAGCAGATGCAGAAGTATATGAAAACCCAGAACACTATTTTGACCAAGTAATAGATATTAATTTATCAGAATTAACCCCTTTGCTAAACGGACCATTTACACCAGATTTATCAACTAAAGTTGGTAAAGATATGAATGTAATCGCAACAAAAAACGATTGGCCAATACAGGTAGAATGGGGACTTATTGGATCTTGTACAAACTCTTCTTACGAAGATTTATCACGTGCTTCATCTATTGCCCAACAAGCTTTAGATAAAGGAATAAAAATGAAAGCAGAATTGGGTATTAATCCAGGATCTGAGCAAGTACGCTATACAGCAGATAGAGATGGTATTTTAGGTATTTTTGAAAAATTAGACGCTAAAATATTTACTAATGCTTGTGAACCATGTATTGGACAATGGGCAAGATATAGCGACCCCAAAAATGCACCCAAAAATAGTATAGTACATTCTTTTAATAGAAACTTTGCTAAGCGTGCAGATGGAAACCCAAACACACATGCTTTTGTGGCATCACCAGAAATTACAGCAGCAATTGCAATTGCTGGACGTTTAGATTTTAATCCAATGACAGACTCATTATTAAATGAAGATGGTCAAGAAGTAATGTTTGATGAGCCGACAGGATGGGAGTTACCTCCAAAAGGTTTTGATGTAAAAGATAATGGTTACTTAGCTCCAGATGAAGATGGTAGTGGAGTAGAAGTGAAAGTTTCTCCAGAATCAGAGCGTTTGCAACTATTAACACCATTTACACCAATAGGTAATGACATTACAGGTGCTAAATTATTAATTAAAGCATTTGGAAAATGTACAACAGATCATATTAGTATGGCTGGACCTTGGTTACGTTTTAGAGGTCATTTAGATAATATTTCTAACAACTGTTTGATTGGTGCTGTAAATGCATTTGGTAAAAAGACAAACTTTGTTAAAAATCAATTAACTGGAGATTTTGGTGGTGTACCAGATACTGCTAGAGCTTACAAAGCTGCTGGAGTAAAAACAATAGTAGTTGGAGATCATAACTATGGTGAAGGGTCTTCTAGAGAGCATGCTGCAATGGAACCAAGACACTTAGGTGTTGTTGCAGTAATTGTTAAATCGTTTGCACGTATTCATGAAACTAATCTTAAAAAACAAGGAATGTTAGGGTTAACGTTTGCAAATGAAGCAGATTACGATTTAATTCAAGAAGATGATACATTTAATTTTTTAGATTTTAATCAATTTGCTCCAGGTAAACCATTAACTATTGAGTTAGTACATGCAGATGGAACAAAAAATAATATTGTAGTAAATCACACGTATAACCAAGCTCAAATTGATTGGTATAACGAAGGAAGTGCGCTTAACTTAATTAAAAAAGAGAATAATGCATAAAACATAATTTAAGTTAAAATTAAAAACTCTCGAAATTTCGAGAGTTTTTTTTGTTTAACATGTAAGGTTTTAAAAAGCTTAACGACTGCTTAAAAAAGAAAATTGTTAAATAAATTAAAACCAAAAATTATGATTAGAAAAATGTATTTAGCTGTAATGGCTTTAGGATTATTAAGTGTATCATGTAGTAGTGATGATGATACACCACAAGTAGAAACTTCTGCATTAACATTAAATTTATCAGGTTTGGAAGCACTTGGTAGCGATTATGTGTATGAAGGTTGGGTTATTGTAAATGGTAATCCAGTATCAACTGGAACATTTAGTGATGTTACTTTTCCTCAAACTTTTCAAGTTGAAAGCTCTCAATTAGCTGCAGCAACAACTTTTGTGTTATCTATAGAACCAGCTGTAGACACTGACCCAGCTCCAGCTGACACCAAAATTTTAGCTGGTGATTTTTCAGGAACAAGTGCAAGTGTTAACTCTAATGGTATAGTTGCAGATTTTTCTGCTTCGACAGGAGAATATATTTTAGCTACACCAACAGATGATGATATGACAAACGAATCAAGTGGAGTTTGGTTTTTAAACAATTCTGGTGCAGCTCCTGTAGCAGGATTAGATTTGCCAACATTACCAGCAGGTTGGAAATATGAAGGATGGGCTGTCGTAGACGGAACACCTTTAAGTACAGGAACTTTTACAAATGTTGCTGCAGCTGATGAGTTTTCTGGTTTTAGCGGAATGAATATGTCTCCACCTTTTCCAGGAGAAGACTTTTTGTTTAATGAAGACGGTACGCCTAATATGTTAAATTTATTAGGACAAACTATAGTAATATCTGTAGAGCCTAGCCCAGATAATAGTCCAGCACCTTTTACTTTAAAACCATTAGCACATATGGTACCAGTAACTGCTGCATTACATACTCCAATAACAATGGGTACAGGTCCTGTTGTAACTTTAATGGGTACAGTTAGCAGATAATATATTTGTTATTTATTAAATTTGAAGCGTCTTTTAATTACAAAAAGACGCTTTTTTATTTTCTTAAGTTTTATGAAAACTCCAAAACTCAGCTTTAAAAATATCCTCTTTGGGTTATTTTTAGTGTTAATTATTATACCAAGTACTAGGCAACTTATACAAATACAATTGCATAAAGGGTTAGCGCAATTTTCTCCAAGTGTAGAGGATAAGGAGGATAGAGCTGTAATTAACAATTATAATTGGAATTTAATAGACATAAATGGTAATAAATATAATTTCCGTCAAACGGAAAACAAAGTTGTATTAGTTAGCTTTTGGGCAACCTGGTGTCCACCTTGTATTGCAGAATTACCAAGTCTCCAAAAATTATATGACGATTATAAAGATAAAATAGAATTTGTGTTTGTATCAAATGAAGATCCTAAAAAACTATATGAATTTAGTGTGCATAATGGTTATACCTTTAAAATTTATAATCCAGTTGAATCTCCAGCAATAGAATTATTTAAGGTAACTAGTATTCCAAGAACTTTTTTAATTGATAAAAATGGAGCTATTGTAATTGATAAATCTGGTGCTGCTAACTGGAATAGCGTAAAGGTTAGAAGTATTATAGATATACTTCTTAAAGATTAAAGCGTCTTAAAAAAAGCTTTAATAAAGCTCCAAGAAAATAACGAATACATCACTTTTAGTTCTTCTTTAAAAGAAGACTCTTCGTCTAAAAAACGGAACATGGTTTGTATTGAGTTTTTATTATAAAACTGTTGGAATATCCATTCTCCTTTATGGTTTTCATCTTTTAAAACTTTTAAAAAGACTTTATCATAAAACTTATATTTAGACTTAAATAAGTTTTTTGTAGGTAATTGATTGGTCTTTAAATTAGTTATTATTTTGTCTACTTTTTTTTCTGTATGTTTAAAACTATAACCAGTACTGCCTTTTACCCAACCACCTGCTGTACCAATTTTGGTAACCTTTTCTGTATTATATTTATCAAAAGGAAAATTAGTCATTGGTATTTGACCTTTTTCGGTTTCAATAATTTGATAATTTTTAATGTTTAGATAGTCTTTTATATACTGTTTTAAATACTTATCGTAAACTTGATCTTCAACTATATGTTCTGTAAAATAGGTAAATTCTACTAAAGCTTCGCGTTTTGAAAACGGTAAAACATATGTAAACGTAGTTTGATTACCATCTTTTAATCGGTAATCCATCATAGTTATTGTGTCTGTATCAAAACAATCGGTTTCTGTTTTAATAACCCAACCTTTAAAATGTTGTGTTATGTTAATATAATCAGGTAATTTTGATTTTATATTATTTGTAACTCTACTATCAAATACATGATTAGCTGTGTAGTTATTAATTTCTGTTGTAACTAAAACCGTTTCATTTTCTGTAACAGATGTAACATGCTCAACCAAAAAACTGATGTTTCCCTGAAGACTGATTTGTGCTTTAGCTTCAGTATAAAAGTCTATTGCACGTATGGTTTTGTAGGTATATGGAGTAAGATTTAAATCAATATTTTTATTAGAAGTGATGATTTTTGCTTTTTGCCAATTTTGATAGGTTATAGCATCCCATTTACTAGTTTTGGTTTCCCAAAAACTCCATGTTTTGTCGTTTGTTGTCTTAGTTGAAGCGTCTATTAAAGCAATTTGTTTATCCTTAAAAAAGATGTCTTTGCTTAATGCTAAAGCTAGTTGTAGACCTGCTAATCCATTACCAACTATTATGTAATCATAATGTTTAGGCATCTACATTATTTTTTGAAATATTTAAATGGCACAAATAACATCCCAAAACATTCTCCATCTTGTTTTCCTAAATGTTTATGGTGCATTTTATGTGCACGCCTTACACCTTTTGCGTACCAATTATTAGCATTTCTAAATAGTTTAAAACGTTGATGTATAAATATATCGTGAACCAAAAAATAGGCTGCTCCATAGGCCATAATACCTAGTCCTATTGGTAAGCAATACCATACATCATGGTAATTCCAAAGGTAGAAGCAAGTCATGCTTACTATTGCATAAAATATAAAAAAGGCATCGTTGCGCTCAAACCAGCTATCATGATCTTTGTGGTGATGGTCTTTGTGTAATGACCATAAAAAACCATGCATAACGTATTTGTGTGTAAACCAAGCCATAAACTCCATTGCAGAAAAGGTTCCTAAAAAAACTAATATCCAATATACGACTTGCATAATTATAATAAATTAAGTTGATATTTTACATAACTACGTGTTAGGAGCTCTGCTTTTTTGTAGTTAGGCACTCTAATACGTGTGTTTTTAATCTCTAAAGCTGGTGTCTTTTTTAATTTTTTAAGTAACTGATTGTAATAACGATAAGCCATAAATACACCAAATTTAGCTTCAATTGGTAATTTTTTAATCCCTTTTAAACCATTATTAAAATCTATTTCAATATCATTAATAATATTGAGCTTATCTTTTTCTGTTAGGTTTGTTAGATCTGTATTTGGAAAATACGTTCTATCTAATAACTCATGATCTGCTTTAAGATCGCGTAAAAAATTAACTTTCTGAAAGGCAGAACCTAATGACATTGCAGTTTCTTTTAAATCTTCAAACGTATTTTGGTTACCTTGTACAAAAACCTTTAAACACATTAAGCCAACAACATCTGCTGACCCATAAATATAATCTTTATATTCTTGTTCTGTTTCATATTTTGATTTTGTAATGTCTAGACGCATACTTTTCATAAAAGCATCAACCATATGTTTATCTATGTTACTTTTGTGATAAGTATGTTGAAATGAATTAAGTATTGGGTTTAAACTAATCCTGTCTTTTAGAGCAGCTTCTAAATCCGTTTCAAAACGGTTAAATAACTCTTCTTTATTATAGTCATGAAAGGTATCAACTATCTCATCAGCAAATCTAACAAAACCATATATATTATATATGTCTTGTCTAATAGTTTTAGATAACATCTTTGTAGCCAAAGAAAATGAAGTGCTATAAGATTTAGTGACCATCTTACTACATTGGTATGATACAGAATCGAATACTATTTTCATATTAGTTTTGGTGGTGTTTTTTGATTAATTTTGCAACTAATTTTCCAGATATAAGTGCTGGTGGGACACCAGGACCAGGCACTGTAAGTTGCCCTGTAAAATATAAATTACTAACTTTTTTACTTTTTAATTTAGGTCTTAAAAATGCTGTTTGTAATAGTGTATTAGCCATTCCGTAAGCATTTCCTTTATAGGAATTATAGTCTTTAATAAAATCATTAACACAAAATGATTCTTTGAATATAATACTTGATTTTATTTTTTGTTGTGTCAAACGTTCAAAACGGTTTATTATAATATCAAAATATTGTGATCTAAGCTCTGGTGTGTCTTCTATTCCTGGAGCTATTGGTATTAAAAAGAAACCAGTTTCTTTACCATCTGGAGCCATACTGTCATCTGTTATAGATGGAAAATTTGCATAAAACAATGGGTCTTTAGGCCATTTAGGAGTATCATAAATATCTTCAGCATGTGTTTCAAAATTAGTGTCGAAGAATAAGTTATGATGTTGTACGTTTTTTAACTTCTTATCTATTCCTATATAAAATAGGAGAGAAGAAGGCGCAAATGTCTTTTTACTCCAGTATTTCTCAGAATATTGTCTATACTTTAAGTCTAATAATGTTTCTGAATGATGATAATCTGCACCACTTAAAACAATATCAAATATTAAAGTTGTATTATCTACAACAATTGAAGTCGCCATTTTATCTTTAACATTAATTTTAGCTACTGGACTATTTGTATGTATCTTAACACCTAGACTTTTAGCTAATGCTGTCATTGCTTTAATAATTTGATACATGCCACCTTTTGGATGCCATGTACCCAAGCCAAAGTCTGCATAATTCATAAAGCTATAAAATGAAGGAGTTTTGCTTGGTTTTGCTCCTAAAAACAGTACAGGGAACTCTAATGTTGAAATTAATTTTGGGTTTTTAAAATGTTTTCTTAGGTCTGAGCTTATTGTTTTAAAAAATTGATCAATTCTTGTAACAGTTTCTTTTGTAACCAATTCAAAAGGCGAAATCCCAGGTTTTAAAACCACTTTATTGATAGCAATATCATAATGGGTTTGTGCTTTAGAAATAAATTTTTTTAAAGCTACAGAACTTCCAGGTTCTATGCGATCAAATTCTTTACATATTTTATCTAAGCTATCACCAATAGTTATTTCTTCATCTTTAAAAAAGATTTTATAAGCAGGAGATAATTTATCTAATTTATAATAGTCGGATGTTTTTTTATTAAAATCTGCAAAAAACTTGTCAAATATATCTGGCATCCAATACCAACTAGGACCAATGTCAAAAGTAAATCCTTCTTTTTTAAATTGTCGACATCGTCCTCCTATTGTTTCGTTTTTTTCATAGACACTAACATCATACCCATATTTTGCTAGATAGCAAGATGCAGAAAGAGCAGAAAACCCTGAACCTATTATGGCAATGCTTTTTTTCATATAATTTAAACCTGTTGTAAGTTTTCAATAACTTCTTTAGTAGAATTGCAAACTATTATTTTGGGGTTAGTTTGGTTGTCAATTAATGAAGTCATTCTTCCTGAAACAATTAATTTGTTATTTGAATCTTTAAGAAGTGTGTTACTAAATTTAGATAAGTATTTTTCTATTTGATCTTTATCAGGTTTTACGGTAAAACTTGAGATAAATGTAATGTCGTTATATTGTGACGTTAAAAAATCTAAACTTTCTAAAGGGACACTTCCTCCTAAGTATATGGAGTGAAAACCACTATTTGTTAGTTGATAATTAGTAAATAATAAGCCTAATTCATGCACTTCGTTTTCAGGTAAAAATAAAATGTATGTATTTGCTTTTTTTGACACTTTAAAGTTACTTAGAGCTTTTTCTGTATTTAAAATTATTTTCTGTTTTATAAGTTCTACTATAAAATGCTCATGTGCTGGAGTTATAGTATTTGTTTGCCAAAGCAAGCCAATCTCATCTAGTAGAGGGATAAATACATTATAAAATATTTTGCTAAAAGAGATCTCACTAATTAAATCATTATAAGTTTTATAAAATAACGATTGATCAAAGTTAATCATTGCTATTTTAAGTTGGTTTACAGAGTGATTGTTATTATTGTTTTTATTAGCTATTTCGTTGACAAATGCAGGTATTTGTTTACTGCTTAAATTGGCTATTTTTGAGATCTTATAACCATTATTGTTAAGATAGCTTATGTTTAGGATTTTTTGTAAACTAGATAAACTATAATACCTAATATTAGTATCAGTCCTATTAGGCTCAAATAAATTATAGCGTTTTTCCCATATTCTAATAGTGTGCGCTTTTATTCCTGAAAGATTTTCAAGGTCTTTAATGCTAAATTTGCTTTTTATATTGTTCATTGTTTTGCTAATATAGTTAAACAAAATATATTTAGGGTAAAAAAAAACTTTTTTTTGAATAATAAAATATAAAATAGATAGTGATAACGTGCGCACGAGAAGACTCGAACTTCCATGACCAAAAGTGGTCACTAGCCCCTCAAGCTAGCGCGTCTACCAATTCCGCCACGTGCGCTTTTGTAAAAATAAAGATAAAAAAAAAAGTTAAGCCTAAGCTTAACTTTTAATGTGACCAGTCTGGGGCTCGAACCCAGGCCCTCTCCTTAAAAGGGAGATGCTCTACCAACTGAGCTAACTGGTCTTTCTCGTTTGAGAGGTGCAAATATAATATGTTTTATTAATAATGCAACCCTATTTTAAAATATTTTTTTGTTTTTTTGTCTTAATAAAACCTATGATTTTAATAATCAATAATTAAGCTCAAAAATGAATTTAGTTTTAGTCGGATATATGGCATTTGGAAAGTCTACAATTGGTAAAAAATTGTCAAAATTGATGGATTTTGAGTTTGTAGATTTGGATTATTATATCGAAAAAAAAGAAAACTTAACTGTTTCCGAAATCTTTAAAACCAAAGGAGAAATTTATTTTAGAAAAATAGAACAACAATATTTAAAAGAAATTACCACTAATGCAGAAAAAACTATTATTTCGTTAGGAGGTGGCACACCATGCTTTTATGATACAATGGGATGGTTAAATGCTTTAGATAACTTCAAATCTATTTATTTAAAAACAAATTTAGACGTTTTAACAAATCGTTTGTATAAAGATAATCAAAGACCTTTAGTAAGTCATATTAAAACAAAAGAAGAGCTGAAAGACTTTATTGCAAAACATCTGTTTGAGCGTTCTTTTTATTATAATCAAGCACAAATAGTAATTGAGTCAACAAATAATGAAGAAGAAACTTTAAATAATATCTTATTTAAATTAATTTAAATAAGCTTTCCAGTCTTTACCTTCTAAATCAACTTGAACATGTTCGTTTAATGAAGTTGATAAAGAAATACCTTTATAATCTGCTTTAACTGGAAATTTTTTGTGGTTTCTATTAACTAGAACAGCAGTTTTAAATTGTTTTAAAGGAACGTCTAGAAAATGTTTAACGCTATAAATTAAAGTGGTTCCTGAATTTAAAACGTCATCTATTAAAACAACAGACTTATTTTTGTAATCTTCAATTTTTAAAGATGTTTTTAAAGGTAATCTAGGATTATTTTTATCTATTGTTATTTTACAAAGCGTTGGAGTTATTGGAGAAATTTTAGAAAGGATAGTTTTTAGTTTTTTAGCTAAAATGTAACCATTTACATCTATACCAGCTAATATGACTTCGCTTTCATTGGTATTAGCTTCGTAAATTTGAAAAGCAATGCGTCTTAATTTATTATTAATAGCATCTGTGTCTAAAATTATATTTTTTAATAATACCATGTGTTATTGTTCGTTTTCTAAGGATAATTCGTCTAAATCTCTTCGGTCTTTCTTTGTTGGTCTACCAACCCCTTTTTTTCTATAGTAATCTTTAGCTAATTTAAGCATTTCTTGTGCTTCAAATGCAGATTTAGGTGTTTTATCAACACGATAAATATCCACTAGTTTTGCTCCAACACGATTTGGAGGGATGTCTAAAACTGTTAATTTATAATTAACTTGGTCTTTTCTTAATTCAATAGTATCCGTTGGGTAAACATCTCTACTTGGTTTAACAACAGCGTCATTTATCTTAATATGACCTTTTTTACAAGCGGTTGTGGCTATACTTCGTGTTTTATAATACCTAACACACCATAAATACTTATCTATTCGCATACAAATTATCTAAAATTAACGTTAACGTTATTGCGCAAAATTATATTAAAACGTAACTTGCACTTCAAAAATAAGAATAATGAAATTAAGAAAAATAACATTTGCACTTTTATCTGTTTTAGTTTTAACTGTTGCTTGTAAAGATGATGAAGAAACAGTTGTCTTAGAAGAAAGAGATAAAGCAGAAGTATATGCGGAAGATATAGCAGAGATCGAAGAGTTTTTAAGTACACATACTTATAATTATGACGAATTTGATTTTAACAACCTTTATTCTTTAGGAAACGATGCATATGAAATTGTTTTTGATACTATAAGTGCAGAGAATAATAACTTAGATGCTATTTCATTATTGGATAGACCAGAATTAATGAGTAAAATAGTAACTGAAGATGATATTGATTATACGTTATATTATCTAAATTTAAGAGAAGGATTAGGAGATGTAGTACATTCGTTAGATGCTGTTGGAGTTTTATATGAAGGTAGTTTATTAGATGGAGAAGTATTTGATAGTGCTAATATTGTAAATGCCCCTTTTAATTTAACTAATGTAGGAAGTACTTTTGGAGTTATTACTGGTTTTAGAGAAGCTTTAATAGAGTTTAAAACACGAGATAGTTTTACGGAAAATGGAGATGGAACATATGTTAACCATAATTTTGGTATTGGAGCAGCGTTTATTCCTTCAGGTATAGGTTATTTTTCTAATGTAACTACTTCAATTTCTGCTTATTCGCCTTTAATTTTTAAGTTTGATTTATTAACAAGGTTAGATACGGATTATGATGGAGACTCAATCCCTTCATATCTTGAAGATTTAGATGGAGATGGAGATGGAAGTAATGATGATACAGATGAGGATGGATTTGCAAATTATGTAGATAATGATGATGATAATGACGGAGTGTTAACTACAAATGAGGATATTGATGGAGATGGTGACCCAACAAATGACGATACTGATGGTGACGGAATACCTAATTATTTAGATTCAGATTCAACAGAATCTAATTAGAAAATAAAATATTTTTAAAAAAAAGAGTCACTTAAAAGTGACTCTTTTTTTTATGCTTAAACATGTTCTATAACATTATAGATAAACTAAGTATCAGTTGTTCTGGTCTTGTGTCTAATCTATTTGGGTTTACAGTTGTAATATTATTAGTGATGATTGTTGCTTCATTATTATTAAATCCTCTTTCATAACGTAAGTCAATACCAACCTTTTTTAAACTAAAACTTAATCCAAAGTTTAACCCAATAGAAAAATCGTTTTCTAAATCGTTTATTGTAGAGTTTTCAAAACCACTATCTAAAACGTATTGAAGTGATGGTCCTCCAAAAACACTAATTGGACCTAAAACTTTCATCCCGAATAATATGGGAGCATCTAATTTTTTAAAGTCAAAAACCCCAGCATCGTAATCACTTTTAGTAGCTGTATAAATCAATTCAGGCCTAAAGTAAAACTTGTTTCCAAGTTTTCCAAAGACACCAATGTGGTAACCAATGTTTCTGTCAGGATCTTGATAGTTGCTAGTAATAGATTCAAAATAATCACCATTTCCATTGTAATTTAATCCGCCTTTAAAACCAAAACCGCTTCCAGTTTGAGCAAATATAAATGTCGAAAATAATAATGTAGCAATTGATGTTAAAATTAATTTTTTACTCACTTCAGTTCTATTTTGACTAAAGTATTCGTGAAATTTTTTTAAAATTTTCATAATTGTTGTTTTTTGATGAACATCTATAATAACGAAAATTATGCCAAAATATTTTTATAACCTACTATTCAGTAATTATTTATAACAAAAAAGAGGGTTAAACCATGGTTTGACCCTCTTTTAGAAAAAAATAAAAATTTATTTTCTTTTAATTACTTTTTCGCAAGCTTTAACAATTGCATCAGCATTTAAACCATACTTTTCCATAAGCTGGTCTGCGGTTCCAGATTCTCCAAAAGTATCATTAGTTGCAACATATTCTTGAGCTGTAGGTAAATGTTGAGATAATACTCTAGCTACACTTTCTCCTAAACCACCAAGATGGTTATGCTCTTCCGCAGTTACAACACATTTTGTCTTTTTTACAGATGCAATTATAGCATTTGCATCTAGAGGTTTAATTGTATGAATATTAATTACTTCTGCAGAAACCCCTTTTTCTTGTAATGTTTTAGCAGCTTCTAATGCTTCCCATACTAAATGTCCAGTTGCCAAAATAGTAACATCATTACCATCTTGTAAGTGTAAAGCTTTACCAATTTCAAATTTTTCATTTTCAGCAGTAAAATTTGCTACTTTTGGACGACCAAAACGTAGGTAAACTGGTCCATGGTGTTCTGCAATTGCTAATGTTGCAGCTTTAGTTTGATTATAATCGCATGGATTAATAACAACCATACCTGGAAGCATTTTCATTAATCCAATATCTTCCAAAATTTGATGCGTTGCTCCATCTTCGCCTAATGTTAATCCAGCATGAGATGCACAGATTTTTACATTTTTATCAGAATAAGCAATACTTTGTCTTATTTGATCATAAACACGACCTGTAGAAAAGCTAGCAAAGGTACCTGTAAATGGTATTTTTCCACCTATAGTCATTCCTGCAGCTAATCCCATCATGTTTGCTTCTGCAATACCAACTTGAAAAAATCGTTCTGGATGATTTTTTTTAAAATCGTCCATTTTTAAAGAACCTATTAAGTCTGCACAAAGTGCAACAACATTTTCATTAGTTTTTCCTAACTCAGTTAAACCAGCTCCAAAACCAGAACGTGTATCTTTGTTACCTGTATTTGTATATGTTTTCATAATTCTAAATCGTAAGTCTTAATTAGTAGTCGCCTAAAGTTTCTGCATTTTGAGCTAACCCAGTTGCTAGTTGCTCGTCATTTGGTGCTTTACCATGCCATGCATGTGTATGCATCATAAAATCTACACCATTACCCATAACCGTTTTTAAAAGAACACAAACAGGTTTTCCTTTTCCAGTTTTGTCTTTAGCTTCAGCCATTCCTTTTAAGATAGCATTAATGTTGTTTCCTTCTTCTATTTCGACAACAGTCCAACCAAATGCTTCAAACTTTGATCTAAAGCTTCCCATTGGTAAAACAGTATCTGTAGAACCATCTATTTGTTGACCATTTAAATCTATGGTAGCAATAATATTATCAACCTTGTTTCCAGAAGCGTATAATATAGCTTCCCAATTTTGTCCTTCTTGCATTTCTCCATCTCCATGTAAGCTATACACTAAATGCTTACAGCCATTTAGTTTTTTTGCTTGAGCTGCACCTAAAGCGACACTTAATCCTTGTCCTAAAGATCCAGATGCTATTCTAACACCTGGCAAACCTTCATGTGTTGTTGGATGACCTTGTAATCTTGTGTTTAGTAGTCTAAATGTATTTAATTCTTCTACTGGAAAATAACCAGATCTAGCTAATACGCTATAAAAAACAGGAGATATATGACCATTGGATAAGAAGAAAATATCTTCACCTAATCCATCCATATCAAATCCTTCTTTTCTATCCATTATGTCTTGGTAAAGTGCTACAAAAAATTCTGCGCAACCTAATGAACCTCCTGGATGACCAGAATTTACTTTATGTACCATACGTAAAATATCTCTACGTACTTGTGTGGTTAAATCCTCTAATTGTTGTGTGCTTGCCATGTTTTATGGGTTAGTTATTTTGTTTTCAAAATTAGTTGTTTAATACACCTCTACAAAAATTGAAGGTTTACACTTATTAACTAAATACACTGATTTCTTAACAATTGTTGTATTTTATTATTTGGTTTGACAAAATTTTCAATTTTAGCAACTATTTAAGACCCTTTGTATTTTTCTTATATATATTTGTTAGCTGAAGATTTAAGACAAATTAATGACATTCGATTTAAAAGCAAAAGACACACAAAGTAATGCTAGAGCAGGAGTAATGACAACAGATCATGGTGTTATTGAAACTCCAATATTTATGCCTGTAGGTACTGTTGGTACTGTAAAAGGTGTGCATCAAAGAGAATTAAGAGAGGATATTAACCCAGATATTATATTAGGTAACACCTATCATTTATATCTAAAACCTCAAATTGATGTTTTAGAAAAAGCTGGTGGTTTACACAAGTTTATGAATTGGGACAGAAATATTTTGACTGATTCTGGAGGTTATCAAGTGTACTCTTTGTCTTCAAATAACAAAATTAAAGAAGAAGGTGTAAAATTTAAATCTCATATTGATGGTAGCTACCATATGTTTACGCCAGAAAATGTAATGGAAATCCAACGTAGTATTGGAGCAGATATTATTATGGCTTTTGACGAGTGTACACCATATCCTTGTGATTATAATTATGCAAGACGATCCATGCACATGACACATCGTTGGTTAGAGCGTTGTTTAACACATTTGGATAAAACACCTTTAAAATATGATTATTCTCAATCATTTTTTCCGATTGTACAAGGAAGTACATACAAAGATTTACGTAAACAATCTGCAGAGTATATAGCTGGTGTTGGAGCAGAAGGTAATGCAATTGGTGGATTGTCTGTTGGTGAGCCAGCAGAGGAGTTGTATGCTATGACAGAGATTGTTACAGATATACTTCCAGAAGATAAACCACGTTATTTAATGGGTGTTGGAACACCAATTAATATTTTAGAAAACATCGCTTTAGGAGTAGATATGTTTGATTGTGTAATGCCAACCAGAAATGCTAGAAACGGAATGCTGTTTACTGCACATGGATCAATAAATATTAAAAATTTAAAATGGCGTGAAGATTTTTCTCCTATAGACCCAATGGATATTACTTTTGTAGATACAGAATATAGTAAAGCTTATTTAAGACATCTGTTTACTGTAAATGAAAGGTTAGGAGCACAGATTGCAACAATACACAATCTTGGTTTTTATCTTTGGTTAACAAGAGAGGCAAGAAAACACATTATAGCTGGAGATTTTAGAGTTTGGAAAGATAAAATGGTTAAACAAATGGATAAACGTTTGTAAGTGAAAATATTAGATTGGTACATATTAAAACGTTATTTACTGACTTTTGCAGTTATGTTAGTATTGTTTATACCTATTGGTATAACTGTACATTTAGCAGAAAAAATTGGTAAAATTCTTGAAAGGAATGTGCCTTTTGGCGAAGTCATGCAGTACTTACTAGATTTTACTATTTATTTTGCACATTTATTATTTCCTTTATTTTTGTTTTTATCTGTAATATGGTTTACTTCTAAGTTGGCTAATAATACAGAAGTTATTGCATTTTTAAGTTCTGGAGTATCTTTTACACGTTTTTTAAGACCTTATTTAATTGGTGGTGTCCTTGTAGCTATAGTTTCGATAATTTTAGGGTTATACTTAGCGCCAAATGCTAGTAAAGGCTTTAATAATTTTAAGTATAAATACCTCTCCGGAAAAAAAGCAGCAAACACCACAAATGTGTTAAAACAGATAAATGATAATGATATTATTTACGTTACTAGTTTTGATACAAAAAACAAAAAAGGAACTAATTTTACTTTAGAGCATTTTGAAGATGGTAAAATGACTTATAAAATGAGTGCTTCTAATATTAGATACGTGGAAGAAGATTCTGCTTTTGTACTTCGTAATTATTTTAAAAGAACCATTGGAGAAAATAATGATGGATTAGAAATTGTAAGAAAAAAAGACACTGTTTTTTCTTTTGATTTAGAAGATTTAACTCCAGAAGATTATATAGCAGAAACCTTAGCTTATCCAGAACTAGTTAAGTTTATTGATAGAGAAGAAAAGAGAGGATCAAAATTTATTGGGCGTTATAAGTTGGCCAAATACCAAAAGTGGAGCTTACCAGTTTCGGTTTTTATTTTAACAATTATTGCTGTAGCTGTATCCTCTAGAAAACGTCGTGGAGGAATGGGAGTTAATCTTGCATTTGGTATCTGTATAGCAATGATATTTGTCTTTTTTGATAAGATTTTTGGTACGTTAGCATCACAATCTAATTTTTCGCCTTTACTAGCAGTTTGGTTTCCTAATATTATTTTTGGAATCCTAGCTATTATCTTATTGCGCAATGCAAAACGATAAGCTAAAAAATTATTTACACCTACATTTCCTGGTATTTATAGCTGGATTTACTGCTATTCTAGGAAAATTAATTACTATAAATGCAGTAAGTTTAGTTTGGTATAGAATGCTAATTGCTACTGTTTTAATGTTTATTTATATTAAAACTAAGAAGATAAATATTTCTATTTCAAAAAAAGCATTATTTAAATTATCAATTGCAGGTGTTATTATAGCTTTACATTGGATTACCTTTTTTGGATCGATTCAAGTCTCAAATGTATCTATTGCTTTAGCTATGTTTTCTACAGGTGCTTTCTTTGCTTCAATTATAGAGCCTATAATTTATAAACGAAAAATAATAGCATATGAGATTGTTTTTGGGTTACTTGTAATAGTTGGTATTTATTTAATTGTGCAAAGCGAATTAAAATATATTAACGGAATGATTCTAGGTGTTGTTTCTGCATTTTTATCCTCATTATTTGCGGTGTTAAATGGTAAGTTTTTAGAAGAACACACAGCAACTAAAATTTCTTTTTACGAGTTTATAAGTGGTGTATTATTTATTTCAATATATATATTAATTATTGGAGACGGTTTAGACGCTAGTTTCTTTAATATTTCGGCTTTAGATGGATTATGGTTATTTATTTTAGCTTCAATTTGTACTGCTTACGCTTTTATAGCATCTGTATATGTCATGAAATTTATAAGTCCATACACAGTAGTGTTAACCTATAATCTAGAACCTATTTACGGAATTATATTAGCATTAATCTGGTTTCCGGAAACCGAAACGATGTCAACCTCTTTTTATATAGGAGCTTTCATTATTTTAGGTGTTGTTTTGTTAAATGGAGTACTTAAAAACTGGAAAAATTTAAAGATAAAAAAAGCTAGTAAAACTGATTGATTATCAGTTATTAACGTTAAAATTTATTCATTTTAATTGTATTCATAAAAAATGAAACAAAAAAAATGTAATTTTGTAAATTAACTCATAAACAAAACTATCATTCCCTATGGAATATTTAGAATTTGAATTACCAATAAAAGAATTAGAAGACCAGTTGGATAAATGCCAAATCATTGGAGAAGAAAGTGATGTGGATGTAACCCAAACTTGTAAACAAATCCAAAAAAAGCTTCTTGCTACTAAAAAGGATATATATAAAAATTTAACAGCTTGGCAACGTGTGCAATTATCGCGTCATCCAAATAGACCTTATACATTAGATTATATTAATGCCATTTGTGGTGATACATTTTTAGAGCTTCATGGTGATAGAAATGTAAAGGATGATAAAGCTATGATTGGTGGTCTGGGTAAAATTGGAGACCAAAGTTTTATGTTTATTGGACAACAAAAAGGGTACAACACTAAAACACGTCAATACCGTAATTTTGGAATGGCAAACCCAGAAGGCTATCGTAAAGCTTTACGATTAATGAAATCTGCTGAAAAGTTTGGTATTCCTGTTGTAACTTTAATTGATACTCCAGGTGCTTATCCAGGATTAGAAGCAGAAGAAAGAGGACAAGGTGAAGCAATTGCTAGAAATATATTAGAAATGACACGTCTTAAAGTACCTATTATTACTATTATTATAGGTGAAGGAGCTTCTGGTGGAGCTTTAGGGATAGGTGTTGGAGATAAAATTTTAATGTTAGAAAACGCTTGGTATTCGGTAATCTCACCAGAAAATTGTTCGTCAATTTTATGGAGAAGTTGGGAGTATAAAGAAATAGCTGCAGAAGCACTTAAACTAACAGCTAAAGATGCTATGAAAATTAAAGTAGTAGATCAAATAATAAAAGAACCACTTGGTGGTGCACATACAGATCGCGAAACTACTTTTAAAACAGTATGTGACACAATTGTAGCTTCTTTTGATGAATTAAAAAACTTATCACCAAAAGAATTGGTGAATAAACGTATTGAGAAATATTCAAATATGGGAGATTTTAAAGGGTAGACCTTATAAAACCATTTGCTAACAAAATCTGAAGCAAATGCTTCAGATTTTTTTTGTGCTTATTAACAAAAAAATGGAGTTATTAACATTATAAATGTTAACTACATGTTAAGATTGAGTAACTTTACAATTCAATTGTTCTTAACAATTTATTTACTTTCGTAATCCTTAAAATCTGTATTGATTTTAATCAATAATTAACCAAAAACCATTAAGTTTTTACTAAAATTTTAGTTTTAATAAATGAAGCAACCTAATCAAATAAAAGGTTATCAAGTAGACAAAAGCACCATTATTAGTCTTGAAAAGGGTAAGATTCCTCCACAAGCTCTAGATTTGGAAGAAGTAGTGCTTGGAGCTATGATGATTGATAAAAAAGGGGTTGATGAGGTTATTGATATTTTAAGCCCAGATGCTTTTTATAAAGAAGCGCATCAACATATATTTGAAGCCATCTTTATGTTGTTTCAAGAGAGTCAACCTATTGACTTATTAACAGTTTCTACCCAATTAAAGACAAACTCTAAGTTAGATTTAGCTGGTGGAGATTTTTACTTAATTTCGTTAACACAAAAAGTATCTTCTTCTGCTCATATCGAGTTTCATGCTCGTATTATATTACAAAAATTTATACAGCGTAGTTTAATTAAAATTTCTTCAGAAATTATTGAAGAAGCTTATGACGAAACTCAAGATGTATTTGATTTATTAGATAAAGCAGAATCTAGATTATATGAAGTTACACAAGGAAACATTAAAAAATCTAGTGAAACCGCTCAAGATCTTGTAATACAAGCCAAAAAGAAAATTGAAGAGATTTCAAAAAAAGAAGGAATGAGTGGTGTCCCTTCTGGATTTACTAAGTTAGATAAGCTAACTTCAGGATGGCAAGAAAGTGATTTAATTATTATTGCTGCACGTCCAGGTATGGGTAAAACCGCTTTTACTTTAACTATGGCTAGAAATGTAGCTGTAAATCATAATATACCAGTAGCTTTTTTCTCTTTAGAGATGGCTTCTGTACAATTAATAACTCGTTTAATATCTAGTGAAACTGGGTTGTCTTCAGAAAAACTAAGAACAGGAAAACTTGAAAAGCACGAGTGGGAACAGCTTAACGTAAAGGTTAAAGCATTAGAAAAAGCACCATTGTTTATTGATGATACACCATCGTTATCAATTTTTGATTTACGTGCAAAAGCACGTCGTTTAGCATCGCAACATGGTATTAAAATGATCATGATTGATTATTTACAATTAATGACAGCAGCAGGATCTGGAGGTAATCGTGAACAAGAGATATCTACCATTTCTAGAAACTTAAAAGCATTAGCAAAAGAGCTTAGTGTACCAGTAATTGCATTATCGCAATTGTCTCGTGCAGTAGAAACACGTGGAGGGAGTAAACGACCATTGCTATCAGATTTACGTGAATCTGGAGCGATTGAGCAAGATGCAGATATTGTAAGCTTTATTTACAGACCAGAATATTATAAAATTGACGAATGGGATGATGAAGAACGATCTCCAACAGAAGGTCAAGGAGAGTTTATTGTTGCAAAACACCGTAATGGTGGACTAGAAAGTATACGTTTAAAGTTTATTGGTCACTTAGGGAAGTTTGATAATTTAGACGATTTTGATACACCTTTTGGGCAAGAGTTTCATAGTAAAATGAATGCTGCAGCTAACGATGATACTTTTGCGCCAGACAATTTCCCGTCTGCAAGTGATGCTTTTGGAGCACCAGAACCGGATGATAATGATGTTCCTTTTTAATAAAAATAAAATACTTACTACTATAAATGGATAAAACTAAAACTACTAATTATTTACTATTAATAATTGTTATCCCAATTATATTTTACTTACTAAAAGTGCTGTCATTTATATTTGTGCCTTTAGTATTTTCTATGTTTATAGCATTATTATTTTTACCATTAATGCGATTTTTACGTAAACGTAAAGTGCCTAAAGCACTAAGTGTTGTAATAGTATTATTAGTTATAGCAATTGGTGTCAAGATTGGTGTAGAATTAGTCAAACTATCTAGTAGAGAAATTTTAGCATCAGACTCTCAGTTTTTTCATAAAGCAGAAACTAAAATCAATGCATTAGTAGATAGTATAGAAGGCTTTTTTGGAGCTGAAAAGGTAGAAGGTAGTAAATCTTTAACACGTCTTTTAAATAAAGAAGCTTTATTAGGAAACCTGTCTCCAACCTTAAGTTTTATAACTAAGTTTTTAACTGCCTTATTAATGACTACCTTTTTTGTGGTGCTATGGTTAGCAGAATCTATTAATGTGGAACAACTAATTAATAAGACAATTTTAAAGAAAAAACATACGTCTATTAAAACATTTATGAAAATTGAAAAAGACTTAATTAAGTTTATAAAGGTTAAGTTTTTAGTTAGTTTTTTAACAGGAGTATTTACTGGGTTTGCCTGTTATTTTTTTGATGTTAGTTTCCCTATTTTTTGGGGACTGTTTGCTTTCTTAATTAATTTTGTACAGATGGTAGGCTCTTTTATTACAGTAATACTATTATCAATTTTTGCTTTTGTAGAATTAGAAACGTCTAGTAGGTTATTATTTTTTATAATTTCTATTGCTGGAACACAAGTATTGTATGGTAGTATTTTAGAGCCTGTATTTATGGGTAAATCATTCTCTATAAATGTAATTGCTGTATTAGTAATGTTAATGTTTTGGGGTTATATTTGGGGTATTCCAGGTTTAATAATGGCAATTCCAATTACTGTATTTCTTAAAATTATTTTCGAGCAATTTCCAAAAACAAAAATCATTTCAGATTTACTCTCTGGAGCTTAAAGTTAATTTATTGTCATTCCTTTTTTAAAAGTTGTTTTTTAAGTATCTTTCTAAAGCTTAAAATATTTTAAAAATATGGTTCATGGTACTCATAACTCTTTAGTAGATAAAAGAAACAATGACATTAAAATTTACATAAATGGAGAGTATTTTAATCGCAATGAGGCAAAAGTTTCTGTTTTTGATAGTGGGTATTTAGTTGGTGATGGTATATGGGAAGCCATGAGATTACATAAAGGTGTCTTAGTTTTTCTTAAAGACCATTTAACTAGATTATGGTCAGCTGCTGCTACAATTGGTATGCAATTTCCTTTTACACAAACTGAGTTAATTAAAACTATTAAGGAAGTTCTTAATCATAACAATATGTATGACAATGTACATGTAAGAGTTATGATTACTCGTGGGATAAAAAAAACACCTTCTCAAGATCCTAGGTTAACAATTTCAGGACCTAATATTGTCATAATTCCAGAATATAAAGTCGCTTCTATAGATAGTAAAGAAAAAGGGATAACTTTATTTACTAGTACTATTAGGAGAGGATCACCAGATTATTTAGACCCAAAATTAAACTGTCATAGTAAGCTACATGAAGTACAAGCTTTAATTCAAGCAATTAATGCAGGTGCTGATGAAGCATTAATGTTAGATGTTAATGGGTTTGTATCTACTTGTAATGCAACTAATTTTTTTATTGTTAAAAATGGAGAAGTCTGGACATCTACAGGTCAATATTGTATGAACGGTATTACTAGAGCTAAAGTTATAGAGGTGTGTCAAACCAATGGTATTAAATGTTTTCAAAAAGACTTTTCGTTATTTGATGTTTATGGAGCAGATGAAGCATTTGTAACTGGGACTTTTGGAGGTTTAACTCCTGTAACAAAAATAGATGGAAGAGTAATTGGAACTAAAAACTTTGGAGATGTAACAAGAGAGTTAAGTGGTCTTTATAATAAACTAATTGAAAAAGTTGTTAAAGATGATACCCAATAATATAAAACGTATTTGTCTTTGGTCTGGACCAAGGAATATTTCTACAGCATTAATGTATTCTTTCGCGCAAAGGGAAGATACAAAGGTTTTTGACGAACCGTTATACGCTTATTATTTAGCAAATTCAAAAGCAAAAGAGTACCATCCTGGAGCAGATGATATTTTAAAATCTCAAAAGAATAATGGTAGTGATGTCGTAGCAACTATGCTAAACGATCAGTCAAGTCCTATATTATTTTTTAAACAAATGACACATCATTTCTTAGATGGTTTAGATAAGGGGTTTTTAAAGCAAACTATAAATATTATTCTTACTAGAGATCCAAAAGATATGATACCTTCTTTTGCAAAAGTTATAGAAAAACCTACAATAGATGATATTGGTTATGCAAAACATGTAGAATTATTAAATTATTTAAAATCAACAGATAATCCACCAATTGTTTTAGATTCTAAAAGTGTGCTACTAAACCCAGAAAAGACTTTAAGAAAACTATGTTTAGCTATAGGTATACCATTTAATCTAAACATGTTAAAATGGAAAGCTGGATCAAGACCTGAAGATGGTGTATGGGCAAAATATTGGTATTCAAACGTACATAAGTCTACTTCTTTTGGAGCTTATAAACCTAAAACAGATCCTTTTCCAGAAAGTCTAATTCCATTACTAGAAAAGTGCTTGCCATATTACAATCAATTATTACAATATAACATAGGTTAAAAATAGTTTAAAGATTTATAAAAGGCCTATTTTTTGATTATCTTTCATTTATGAAAAAAACAATTGTTTTATTTTTACTGTTACTTATTACAACACAATCATTTGCGTCATACATTCTAATTCCAATGGATGCAGATACTCAAAAAAACCATTTAAAAGCCTATGGTATTTGCTATTGGACTTTAGAAAAAGATGTAAAAGTAAAATGGTTACTTAATTATAGAGGAGGCTCGTTTTTATTACCAGATAGCCAAGATATTCAAGATGAGTGCCAAATTAGAGGTGTGAGTTTTGAGGTTATTTCGGATGCTAAAACAGAACAAATTCTTAAAGAGATAAGCAGTCCAAGTAAAAATATGGAAGCTGTAATTTTAGAAAAAGCACCTAAAATTGCAGTATATACACCAAAAGGAAAACTACCTTGGGATGACGCAGTAACTATGGTTTTAAGCTATGCAGAAATACCATACGAAACCATTTATGATGAAGAAGTCCTAAAAGACGAATTACTTTTATACGATTGGTTGCACCTTCATCATGAAGATTTTACTGGGCAATTCGGAAAATTTTATGCAAGATATCGTCAAGCTGCATGGTATATTCAAGAAAAAAAAGATGCAGAAGCCTTAGCAACAAAATTAGGATACACAAAAGTGTCCGAAGCAAAACGTGATGTAACCTTAAAAATAAGAGATTATGTAGTAGGAGGTGGATTTATGTTTGCCATGTGTAGTGCAACAGATAGTTTTGACATTGCATTATCAGCAGATGGTATTGATATATGCGAGCCTATGTTTGATGGAGACGCAAGTGATGCCAATTACCAATCAGACATTGATTTTTCAAAAACCTTTGCCTTTAAAGAGTACACTTTAGAACGCAGTCCAATGGTTTATGAGTTTTCAAGTATAGACATGACCACAAAGCGTAAAATCCCAAAAGAAACAGATTACTTTTCACTTATGGATTTTTCAGCAAAATGGGATCCAATACCAACCATGTTATGTCAAAATCACACAGCGTTAGTTAAAGGATTTATGGGACAAACTACATCTTTTACACGCGACCAAATCAAGTCCAATGTGTTGGTAATGGGAGAAAACAAAACCAATGGAGAAGCCAAATATATACATGGTATAAAAGGAAAAGGCTTTTTTACCTTTTATGGTGGGCATGATCCGGAAGACTATACTCATAAAGTTGGTGATCCTAAAACCGAGTTAGAATTGCATCCAACATCACCAGGATACAGGCTAATTTTAAATAACGTTTTATTTCCAGCAGCAAAAAAGAAAAAACAGAAGACTTAATTTAATTTTGGCGTTGCCACAAGGGTCAGGCTTTTGCAAGTCGCAATCAAAGATGTGCTCCAACAATTGCTCAACAACGAAGTAATCATGAATACAATAATAGCATTATAAAAAAATGAATAATCCTTAACGCAATGTCTCAATCAAAAAGCTTTATCAAAAAACAGTAATATTTCAATCTTTATTTTATGACATCAAAAGAGCAAATTCTAAAAAAAATAGAAATCTTAATCACAAACCATTTTGACTCACCCAAAAAGGCATTCGCTTTTTTTGACGAAGATGGAGATAAAAAACTATCAAAATCCGAAATAAAAAACCTTTTACAAGAAGCAGAAATTAGTGGGTTTATTAGAGGTATAGTAGCTTCAAAATTAATTGACGGATATGATACAGATGGAGATAAACAAATAAGTTGGTCAGAATTTAAAATAGCAATCGAAGAAATTTCTTTATAAAAAATCTATTGAAAAACACGATTCTACAATTTTTAAGACTACTATTATCGACTATAATTTTTTGGTCATTGGCATTCTGTTTGTTTATAATGATTCGTTATTTTCAAGTAGGAGAGGAAGGAGGTGCTGCTTTTGGTTATAATCCAGAAGACATAGTACGTATAGGTCCTTGGTTAGAGTTTGGTGTTTATGCAGGAATAGTTGTTGGTTTTGTATATGCAATTGTCGAGTTTCTTTTCGAAAAGCTAAACCTTAGTAAACAAGCAACAGGACTGGTGTTAATAGAAAAATCTTTTATCTACTTAACCATGCTTATACTATCATCTAACTTTATATTTGGGTTGGTAGAAGTGCAAATGGATAGAGATCTTCCAAATCATGAAGGTTGGTGGAAGGACAGTAAAGTATTCTGGTTAATTGTATTCTACTTTATTATTTGCTCTTTAATATTTTCATTTTTAAAAATAGCTAAAGACAACTTTGGTAGAGGTGTATTATTCAATCAGTTAATAGGTAAGTATAAAAAACCACGAGAAGAACGACGCATTTTTATGTTTTTAGACCTAAAAGGATCCACAACAATAGCAGAGCAACTTGGGCATTATAAGTATAGTCAATTAATACAAGAATGCTTTTACGATTTAAATCGAGTTGTCGATAATTATAAAGGAGAAATATATCAATATGTAGGTGATGAGGCAGTTATAAGTTGGACTTTTGATAACGGAATAGATAACAATAACTGTGTGGAATTGTTTTATAAATTTGAGAATAGATTATTAAAAAAAGAAAAATATTATCAAAAGCATTTTGGTTTACTACCAAAGTTTAAAGCAGGATTACATGGTGGAAAGTTAATTGTTACAGAAGTAGGAACAATAAAAAAGGAGATAGCTTATCATGGAGACGTTATAAATACGTCAGCTAGAATACAAGGTGAATGTAATAAATACAACCAAACACTTCTAATATCTGAGCGTTTGTTGGACAAATTAAAGCTTCATAAGTATAAATTAGAATCCATTGGTAATATTTCTTTAAAAGGAAAAGAGCAAGAGGTTAAATTGTTTTCTATTAATCAAAAGTAGAACTATTTATGAAAATCTTTCAAAACCTATTTGCTATGATTTTATTGGTCTGCTTTTTTAATTGCAAACAAGAAGTTGTCCATAAAACTGAAACAATTAAAGAGGAAGTTTTAGTAGTTAATACTGACTCTATTGTAAAAATTAACAGTCCAAAACCTAAAGAAAAACAAACTAAACAACGTTTTTATGTATCTGCAAACTCTGGATTAAATTATAGAGATCAACCAAACGGTAAGATTCTTGGTAAAATTGAAATTAATACACCAATAACTATTGCAAAAAAATCAGGTGTTTTTGAAACTATTAAAGATTTTGAGAAAGAAATTAAAGGCGAATGGGTTGGAATTTATAAAGGAAACGACACTGTTTATGTTTTTGATGCGTTTTTATCTAAGAATAAGGTTAATGGAGAATTTCAATATGTTCAACCAAAATTAAAAGATTCAACTCTTACTATATTATCACTTCATGGTTATGAAAGGCAACAAAATAAATGGAGCTACTTTTTAGCTTTAGCAGATAATCCTAATGATTATTTATATAATCCAGAAAAATTAGATGATGAGACTTATACAGCATTTAATAAAGAGGAACGCTTAAAATTTTTTAAAACCAATAAAATTAATCAGTTAGATACTGTTTTTGTATATAGTATTAACAAAATTTATAAACTTGTAGTTAAGGATCTTGGAGTAGTTTCTGTTCCTGATGGTTATGGGTCAGGTTTTAGAGTAGGTTTAGACTTACATGGTAAAGTCAAGAATGTAGAATTTGCTTATCTAGGAAAGGAAAACCCATTTATTGAAAAACAGTTAATGCCAATTGTTTGGAACAAAATTGATAAAAAATCTGTTCCTAATAGTTTCAACAAACAGAGCATTCATTCAAGTTATAGATGGTGGTATAATGATGTAGAGCTAGTTAATTCTTATAAGTACTCTAATAAAGAGTTTGACTTTTATCTTCAAGAATTAAAAAGGAATTATTCAAAAGACTATTATTTAGTGATTATTGATTCTAAAACAAAAGAATTTGTTTTAGAAAACCTATACTCTGATTCAGAAAGCACTTCACCTGCAAGTTTAAGCTTTGTAAATATTAATAATAAAAAGCAAGATGGTTACAAACACGAGCAATGGACAGGTTACTTATTTAAAGATAAACCACCAGTAGTTTTTGGATTTCAATACCATTCTTTTGGCTGTCCTTCAATCAATTTTATAGAAACACCCAAAACATACGTCCCAATTTATTGTGACAATAGACATTAAAGTTTAGAGCATAAAAAAATCCGATTCAATAAAGAATCGGATTTTCTATTTATAAGCGAAAGTATTGTTATACAATTGGCAAAATGCCCTTATTTTACTTTATTCACAATAGCTTCAAAAGCTTTAGGGTTATTCATTGCTAAATCAGCTAAAACCTTACGGTTTAATTCGATATTATTAGCTTTTAATTTCCCCATAAATTGTGAGTAAGACATTCCGTGTAATCTAGCTCCTGCGTTAATACGCGTAATCCATAAAGCACGGAAAGTTCTCTTTTTATTTCTACGGTCTCTGTATGCATACTGCATAGCTTTGTCAACCGCGTTTTTTGCTACTGTCCAAACGTTTTTACGACGTCCAAAGTAACCTTTTGCTTGTTTAAGCACCTTTTTTCTTCTGGCTCTTTTGGCAACAGAATTTACTGATCTAGGCATAATTTTAATTGTTTTTTTGTAGTAGGCGGTTAATTTCTTAACACTTTATTTAAATCTTATTTTGCCTAACTCCAGGGTTTATAAATAATTTTAACCAATTAAGGTAATGTTACTTTAAACGCATCATTACTTTAATATTGTTCTCATCCGCTTTATGTACTAAACCGTCATGAGTTAATTTAAGCTTACGTTTTTTAGACTTCTTTGTTAAGATGTGACTCTTAAACGCGTGCTTTCTTTTGATTTTACCAGTACCAGTAAGCTTGAAACGCTTTTTAGCACTAGATTTTGTTTTCATTTTAGGCATTTTGTTTCCTAGTTTTAATTATTTCGCTTATAATATCTTTGTCCTTTAATAAAAGGATAATATCTATTTTCTTGGAGCTATAAACATAGTCATACGTTTTCCTTCAAGTCTTGGCATTTGTTCTACTTTTCCAAACTCTTCCAAATCTTGAGCTAAACGTAATAATAATATTTGACCTTGCTCTTTAAACACAATTGATCTTCCTTTAAAGAATACAAAAGCTTTTAATTTGGCTCCTTCCTTTAAGAATTTTTCGGCGTGTTTCCTTTTAAATTGGTAATCATGGTCATCTGTTTGATGACCAAACCTAATTTCTTTGATAACAACTTTTGTAGCCTTAGACTTTAATGCTTTTTCCCGCTTCTTCTGTTCATAAAGAAACTTCTTGTAATCCATTATTTTACATACAGGCGGAATAGCTTTAGGAGAAATTTCTACCAAATCCAATTCTTGCTCTTCAGCAAGTGCTTTCGCTTCTTTGTTGGTGTAAATTCCTACTTCAACATTATCTCCAACTAGACGCACTTTTTCTGCTCTAATTCTTCCGTTAATGTTGTGCTGGTCTTCCTTAATGATTCTTGCCGGACCTCTTGATCTTTTTCTACGTATTGCTATGACTTATATATTTTAGTTAAACTTAATTTTAAAATTGTTTTTTCGTTCTATTTATCTCTTTAGTAACGATTTCTGCAAACTCATCTACACTAATCGTGCCTAAATCATCACCTCCATGTTGTCTTACAGATATCTTACCTTCATTTTCTTCTTGCTCTCCTATGATAATCATATAAGGCGTTTTGTTCATTTCTGCCTCTCTAATCTTCTTACCAATAGTCTCGCTTCGGTTATCTACAAGTGCGCGAATTTCGTGATTTTCTAGCAAAGTTAAAACTTTTTCACCGTATTTCTCGTATTTCTCACTAAGAGTTAATATTGAAACTTGATTTGGCATCAACCAAAGCGGGAAATTTCCTCCAGTATGTTCTAGCAAAATAGCTATAAAACGTTCCATACTTCCAAAAGGAGCACGATGTATCATTACAGGTCTGTGTGTTTCATTATCACTACCCTTATAAGTTAGTTCAAATCGCTCTGGTAAGTTGTAATCTACCTGAATAGTTCCTAGTTGCCACTGTCTACCTAACGCGTCTTTTACCATAAAATCTAACTTAGGTCCATAAAAAGCAGCTTCGCCAGTTTCAATAACATAATTTAGGTTTTTATCTTTAGCTGCATTAATAATTGCTTGTTCAGCTTTTTCCCAGTTTTCAAGACTTCCAATATATTTTTCGGGTTTCTCAGGATCGCGTAGAGATACCTGAGCTGTAAAATCTTCAAAGCCTAAAGATCCAAATACATATAATACAAGGTCAATAACATCTTTAAACTCTTTATCTAATTGATCTGGAGTACAAAATATATGAGCATCATCTTGAGTAAATCCTCGTACTCTTGTTAGTCCATGTAACTCTCCACTTTGTTCGTACCTATATACAGTACCAAATTCTGCAAAGCGTTTAGGTAAATCTTTATAAGACCATTGCATACTATTATATATTTCGCAATGGTGTGGACAATTCATAGGTTTTAATAAAAACTCTTCACCTTCTTTAGGAGTAGTAATTGGTTGGAAACTATCCTCACCATATTTTGCATAATGACCAGAAGTTACATATAGTTCTTTTTGACCAATATGAGGTGTAACGACCATCTCATAACCAGCTTTTTTCTGAGCATGTTTTAAAAAATTCTCTAAGCGTTCACGTAAAGCTGCACCTTTAGGCAACCATAAAGGAAGACCTTGACCTACTTTTTGCGAAAACGTAAAAAGCTCCAGCTCTTTACCTAGTTTTCTATGATCACGTTTTTTAGCTTCTTCTAAAAGCTCCAAGTATGCAGTTAATTCTTTTTGTTTAGGAAAAGATATTCCGTAAACTCTTGTTAATTGTGGTTTATTTTCATCACCTCTCCAATATGCACCAGCAACAGATAAAACTTTTACAGCTTTAATAATACCAGTATTTGGTATATGCCCACCTCTGCATAAATCCGTAAAAGTGGAATGGTCACAAAAAGTAATTGTGCCATCCTCAAGATTTTCAATTAATTCAGTCTTATATATATTGTCCTTATATAAAGACAAAGCATCAGCTTTAGAAACAGATCGCATAGAAAACTCATGTTTACCTCTTGCTATTTCTATTATTTTATTTTCAATAGTTTTAAAATCTTTGTCGCTAACAGTATGTTCACCAAAATCTACATCATAATAAAAACCATTATCAATCGCAGGACCAATAGTTAATTGGCAACCAGGAAATAACTCTTCTAAAGCCTGAGCTAAAACATGGGCAGAACTATGCCAAAACGCTTTTTTACCTTCATCATTATTCCAGGTATACAAAATAAGGGATCCATCAGTGGTTAAACTTGTTGTAGTTTCAACAGTTGTTCCATTAAAACTTGCCGAAATAACATTTCTAGCCAATCCTTCACTAATACTCTTAGCAACATCTATTGGAGTGCTATCTTTCTCAAAAGATTTAACACTACCATCAGGTAAAGTAATTTTTATCATCAATATCAAATTAAGGCACAAATATAATAGGATATTAATAGACTAGCAATACAACTAATAAGTAATAGTGATTATTTTTATAATAATAGCGTTTCCCTTTTGGGGTCGGGCTTTTCATTATATCTTTTTTTTGCCATTTGTTGGAGCAAAAAAAAGGATGTCATTACAATCCCTAACGCGGTTTTCTCCAGAGTACATTATATATGTATAAAGAAGTATTATTACCTAAGGCTTTATCAAAAGTAAAGAAAGGTAAAAAAAGTTTCAAAAAAAATCAAGCTGTAATCTATTGAAAATAAAGGGTTAAAGCGAGGTAGGGAAAATAAAGTAAAAAAAGATTCAAAAAAGGGTTGTGGGAATCAAAAAGGCTTGTATATTTGCACCCCGAAAACGACGTAACAACACGTTATTTAGTTAGAGGAAAAGTTCAGGGATTTATTGAAAGCAGCAAAATTTTAAAAAAAATATTTTTTTTTCTAAAAAGAGTTGTGAGATAAAAAAAAGCGAATTATATTTGCACCCGCTTAAGTAATAAACGACTTAAGAACAAATAAAAAAGTTCATAAACATATTGAATTGACAGCGTAAGAAAATTATTGGAAACGATAATTTTCAAACAAGAGAATAAGCCATTTTGAGTATAGAATATTTCTTTAATTGTTAAGCATATTAGTCGAAAGACTTTAAAATTTAACGATGAAGAGTTTGATCCTGGCTCAGGATGAACGCTAGCGGCAGGCTTAACACATGCAAGTCGAGGGGTAACATTGGAGCTTGCTTCAGATGACGACCGGCGAACGGGTGCGTAACGCGTATAGAATCTACCTCTTACTAAGGGATAGCCCAGAGAAATTTGGATTAACACCTTATAGTATGTTGACTTGGCATCAAGATAACATTAAAGATTACGGTAAGAGATGACTATGCGTCCTATTAGCTAGATGGTGTGGTAACGGCACACCATGGCAACGATAGGTAGGGCCTGAGAGGGGGATCCCCCACACTGGTACTGAGACACGGACCAGACTCCTACGGGAGGCAGCAGTGAGGAATATTGGACAATGGAGGCAACTCTGATCCAGCCATGCCGCGTGCAGGAAGACTGCCCTATGGGTTGTAAACTGCTTTTATACAGGAAGAAACACCTCTACGTGTAGAGGCTTGACGGTACTGTAAGAATAAGGATCGGCTAACTCCGTGCCAGCAGCCGCGGTAATACGGAGGATCCAAGCGTTATCCGGAATCATTGGGTTTAAAGGGTCCGTAGGTGGATAATTAAGTCAGAGGTGAAATCCTGCAGCTCAACTGTAGAATTGCCTTTGATACTGGTTGTCTTGAGTTATTATGAAGTAGTTAGAATATGTAGTGTAGCGGTGAAATGCATAGATATTACATAGAATACCAATTGCGAAGGCAGATTACTAATAATATACTGACACTGATGGACGAAAGCG